>JAYVXZ010000062.1:0-6626 GCA_043784715.1 Candidatus Adlerbacteria bacterium | reverse complement strand
TATAGTTCGCGTCTAAGCACTCTAGAGGCGAGTGCGTCAGTAAGTAGGGACTCAGACTCATTTAAGCCCATAAGCTCTTTTTGAAGCGTTTCGCGAGCGTTGGAGGCATATTGTCCCGTTGGGTCAGCGGTCAGTCTCTCCAGGTAAGCTTGGCCTGAAATTTCTATAAGCTCCTCATCGAACTGCAACTCAAGAAAAAGTTTCGATAGTAGTTCATCGACTTTTTGAGATTTAAGATACTTTTTATGTTCGGAGCAATTGCCCTTACCATTTGTGCAGTAGTAATACTGGTGGCCTTTCTTGGTATCTGCAGTAATCATGCAACCACAGTTAGCGCAGGAAAGAAAACCGCGAGCAGAATAAAAATGTTTTTCGGGTTTAGCGTGATGTCGTCCGTTTAGAACATCTTGGACTCTTTCAAAAAGTACATTTGATACAAGCGGTTCGTAATTGCCTTTATAGAGTCTGCCTTGGCGATACATAAGCCCAAGATAGAATTTACTATTAAGCATGTGGTGGAAAGTATGGCGCATAACTTTTTTACAAGTCTTTGTTCGGAGTCCTGCTTCATATTGTGCGTTTGCTACTTGAAGACCTCGAAGAATACGATTAGTAGCAAACAAGAGAAAAGCCTTAGAGAGTTCTGTTTTCAACCAGAAATATTTGCTAAATTCGAAGAAGAATTTAATAAGCGGCCATTAAAAACGAACTAAAACCACTACTTTTTAGTCCCATATGGACACTATTGACAGTACTTAATATTTAGGGTATTTTGTATTCAAAGTTCTTGGGAGTAAAACATGAAAGACGAGACTGCATTCGATGCGCTTTGTTGTACTCAGGGAGTAATGACTCCTCGGGAGATTAAGGCGCTGCGACACAGGCTCGGTCTCTCTAGGCTCGAGCTTACAGAACTCACCGGATTTGGTGAGGCAACTATCAAACGATGGGAGAACGGAGCAAAAATCCAGAACCAGTCGGCCGCTCGTTTCCTTCGACTCTTGGAATTGCCAGGAGTAATGGAGGAGCTTCTTTCTCAAGCAGAAAAGCGGAGAGTGATATGAACGATGTAGTTGATGCGGCCGTTGCGCTGGTACGGAAGATAGCCGTCCTTGGCACAGTCGGAATATGGTACGAAGATACATACCAGTTGCTGGTAGAGGCGCTGAAGGATCCGCTCGCCGACGCTCAGTTTATGGGTAGGAGTGTCATAAATACCGAGCTCGATGGAGTTCGGTACTGGTCAGTGATACTTTGCATCGAAATCACTGAACTAGCGGAGGATTCGAATATCGAACTGCCAGAGCTGAATGATTTGATTCTTTTGCTTGAAGCCGAAGGGCTTTCAGCAGATGATCGCAAGATCGGTTTGGAGGAGAAGTTAAAAATTGTTGGGGCAGTCCAGTGCCCCATAGAGTTAAATGATAAAATTGCTCATCTGCTCATACAGAGAGCACGACCTAACTAGGCCCACGTGGGCCAAGGCGTTCCGAAAGGAGCGCCTATTTTATTGCAAAATCGTTCCGATTTCGTTCCATACGGCGCACCAAACAGAAAAGCTGGCTTTTGCCAGCTTTTCTGTTTGTGCCGGAAGACGTCTCGTCTCCCTTGTGAGGGTTAAAAGTGCCGACACACCTTGCGGGTAGGATTCGAAGGGCACAAGCGACGAAAAATATGGTGACTGTGAACCGTACCCAGTGGTTCACCTAAAATTTAGGTGTGATGCGGTAGTTTTATGCTTAATCTAAAATAAGTATGCAATTACAACGAAATGGTCAGTGCTTTTGCGGTGCAGTACAATACGAAAGAGCAAACGAATGGACAGGCGTTATCAATTGTCACTGTAAAGACTGCCAACAGCTACATGGAATCTATAACCCCATGATAGCGGGTCACATTAGGGACATTACTTTTACCAAAGATGCCGGGCTCCAGTGGTATCAATCTTCCGAAAAGGCGGAGCGCGGCTTTTGTAAAGTATGCGGCGCGGCAATGTTTAAAAGAGTCAAAGATGAGGATAAATTCCTCATCTCAGTGGGTAATCTTGACGACACAACCGGACTTAAGACGACTAAAAATGTTTGGCTCGAAGGCAAAGGCAGCTATTATGTCGTACCACCTGAAGAGCCTGCACAATAAAAATTAAAGACACCTCAAAAGAAAATTGCTGGTGCAATATTCGCACATGGGCTTTGGTTTGGTTCATTCATGTTCCATAACACACTTGTTCACCTTGACAATTAGTAGAAAGAGGGGTATAAATACTTTGGAATCGTTCAATCTTTAGGGAGGTTCATGCCATGTGCCTTGTATATAAGCCTGTTGTCGCAAAAATCCGCCAAGGATCAATATATACCTACGGCGCAACGATTGCAGGTGTCTTTCAGTCTGCGCAGGAGGTGCCTTTCAATCTTCACCAAGCAGAAAGAATGTTCGGAAACCTCAATGGTTCTGTATGTTATACGCTTGAAGAGGCACTTGCTCAGGCAAGTAAAAAGCTTGAGGCATTGTTACCTATCATAATTATGGAAGGTGACCAGGTCGAACGCTCGCCTCGTGTAGTCATCATTGATTTCGATCAAAAAACTGTAACCGGCTAAAGAGCCGCCAAAACCCCAGCAAAAAGCCGCCAAAGGACGGCTTTTTTTATTACCTATGCAAATGTATTTGACAAATTAATTTAACTGTGTGCAATATATACCTTGAATGTTCTTACCTATACAGGAGTTACCGGTATGAAAATCGTTACCGTAGAGTCTCTTGGGTTTGGTCAAGGGGTTAAGGGTGAGGGACTACAGGAGCACCTATTTAAAAACTCACTGCATTGCCAAGAAGTGGATTGCATTCCAATTATGGACAATACTGAGATTAATTTGGACAAACCTGTGCTGGTCTTGTTTCGAAACAGAACATTTCGAACTCTCAGAATGGAGAAAAAGGGAAGGACACTTACCCTGTCAGATAGTATTGACGCTGTAAAAGACTACCACCTTTTGCCGAGTGACAGGGTTCTCATCAAATCCTGACTGAAACATAAAACGCCAAAGGGCCCCGACTTGTACAGTCGCGGGCCCTTCTACATTTCTACCTTATTATTTTACTGCGCGACGAAGTCGGTGATGGTGGACTTTACTTTGCTCTTGGCCGACTTCTTTATTTCGAAGACAAACTCGTCAGGCTCCCCCGGTTTAGTCGTCTTCATGTCAACAAGGACGGCACCACCCGACAACACGCCGCGACTCACCATAAACGACGCGACCTTGGTGAGGATTTTGTCTTGGATAAGTCGACGAAGTGGTCGTGCGCCATAGTGCGGGTTGTAGCCTTCTTTGGAGAGGTAGTCGTATACTGCCGGGCTCATATTGAGTGTAATGTCTTTTTGCGCCAAACGCTCGACGACTTCTTTAACCTGGATACCCACGATTTCTTTAATTGCATCGGTTGATAGGATATTGAAGATAATTATCTCGTCCACACGGTTGAGGAACTCAGGTCGGAAGTAGTCCTTTAGCGCCGTCGTGACACGTTCCTTAGCTACTTCGTAGTCTTTGGTGTCGCTTCTGCCGCCAACGGCAAAGCCGAGCTGCTCCATCTTGTCGATGTATTGCGCGCCGATGTTGGAGGTCATGATGATGATAGTGTTGCGGAAGTTCACACGGCGCCCTTTTGCGTCGGTAAGGTAGCCATTGTCGAGGACTTGGAGCAGGATGTTGAACACTTCCGGGTGCGCCTTTTCGATTTCGTCGAAGAGCAGCACTGAGTATGGGCGATGTCGTACGACTTCAGTCAAAGCGCCGCCTTCTTCGTGGCCGACATAGCCGGGAGGCGCGCCGATAATTTTGGAAACCGAGTGCTTCTCCATATACTCCGACATATCGACACGGATGAGCGATTTGTCGTCGTCGAACATAAACTCCGCAAGGGCTTTAGTGAGTTCGGTCTTACCTACTCCGGTTGGCCCCAGGAACATGAACGACGCTATAGGGCGGTTAGGGTCGGATATGCCCGCACGTGAGCGCTTGACGGCGTCTGCGACCTTCTGGACGGCGTCACGCTGGCCAACGACGCGGCCTTCGAGCACTTCTTCAATACGCATGAGCTTTTGTACTTCTTCTTCGAGCATGCGCGAGACCGGTATCCCTGTCCATTTCGACACGACAGAGGCTATGTCGCTTTCAGTAATTTCTTCTTTCAAAATGCGGCGCGTGGACTGGAGTTTTTTGAGGCGCTTGGACTTTTGGTCCAGTTCTCTTTCCAACGCGGGTATTTCGCCGTAGCGAATTTCTGCAGCGCGCGAAAGGTCAACTGAGGACTCTGCAGAGTCGGCCTCCATACGAAGAGACTCCAGCTCTTTTTTAATACTCTTAATGTCTTGCAATACTTGTTTTTCGTTTTTCCAGCGTTGCTCAATTTCGGATGTTTTTTCGCGCAGCTCTGCTATGTCGCGCTCAATAACTTTCGTACGAGCTTTAGCGGTTCGGTCGCTTTCTTGGGCGGCTTCTTTGCGAAGTGCTTCTTTCTCGACTTCGAGACGCATAATTTTGCGGTGCGCATCTTCAAGAACCGGCGGTTTATTTTCCAGGGAAATGCGAAGCGCCGACGAAGCTTCGTCTATGAGGTCAATTGCTTTGTCAGGCAAAAAGCGGTCAGGGATATAGCGCGACGACAGCTGCACTGCGGAAATCAAGGAGTCGTCGGTGATGTCGACGCCGTGGAAGAGCTCGTACTTTTCCTTAAGGCCGCGCAAAATAGCTATAGCGTCTTCAACGGTTGGCTCGAGCACATGGACCGGTTGGAAGCGTCGCTGGAAGGCAGGGTCGCGCTCGATGTGCTTTTGATATTCGCGTAGTGTTGTAGCACCTATAACGTGGAGGTCGCCTCGTGCAAGCGCGGGTTTGAGCATATTACTTGCGTCCATTGCCCCTTCGGCTGCTCCTGCCCCAATAATGGTGTGGATTTCGTCGATAAAGAGCAGCACCTTGCCTTCGGAGCGCTCTATCTCTTTCATGATGGCCTTGAGACGCTCTTCGAACTCGCCACGGTACTTGGTGCCGGCAATAAGCGAGCCTAAGTCAAGCGACACGAGGTCTTTGTCTTTCAAAGACTCGGGTACGTCGCCCATCGCAATGCGCGAAGCCAAACCTTCGGCTATAGCTGTTTTGCCAACACCGGCTTCGCCTATGAGTATAGGATTGTTTTTAGTGCGTCGCGAAAGAATTTGTATCACCCGTTGAATTTCCTCGTCGCGGCCGATAACCGGGTCGAGCTTGTTTTCCAGTGCAAGTTTGGTCAAAGAGCGCGTGTACTTGGTAAGCGCGCGGAATTTTTTGTGCTCGGTCGATGTTGTTGCCTTAGACGAGCGGAGCTCGGTTAGTGCACGGACCACCGACTCACGTGAAATACGGAAGCGCGACAGTGTTTCGCGTGCCAAGCCGGGGATGTCTATGACCGCTACAAAAAGGTGTTCGGTTGAAACAAACTCGTCGTGCAGCTCTGTTGCTACTTTCGCTGAGCGCTCCAAGCCTTGGACTAACTCGGGAGTGAGGTACAGCTGGTAGGATGGAGACAACACAGACGTGCCAGCGTTACCGTCAAGCGACTCAAGCACGGTGTCAGTGAGTAGCACTAAGTCTACTTCGAGTCTATCGAGCACCGAGGTAACTAAACTTTCCTCTTGAGTCAGGAGTGCCGCTAAAAGATGCATAGGGCTGACCTGATTTTGGCCACGTTCAACTGCCAGTTCGTGCGCTTTACGAACTGCTTCTTTTGCTTTTGTAGTGAAATGGTTGAATGGAGGCATACTATATATATTTACGGTTTAGATGGTGTTTTGGGTTCATTTGTTGCTTTTGGATCCTGCACTGGTGCTACAACTATAGTATACATATCAGGGCCTACTAGTAGTGACGAAGCAGTGGTGATACCTATTACATCACCAAATCGAGTCACGAGTACCGAACCGGGAGTCGTAGACTGGATACTGGCTTCGATAATTCCTGTAGAGCCCGGTAGCATAGACACGACACCTTCGGAGACACTATCAACGCCCTTACCCGAAACTCGTAGGACACTTTGCCCTAAGCGAAGCTTCGTCGGGTCGGCCATGTGTGAAGGACTCAGACTTGAAGACGTGCTGTTTACCGTCACCTGTATGAGAGGGCTCGATGTCGCTTTTGTCGAATGTACCACCAGTGGCACGCGAGCGCCTGACGGCAATATCGCTTCAAACTCAGTCGCCCCTGAATTTTCCAGAGCGGCTTTGTCGGTAAGCGCGTCGCGACTGCCTATCACCACGCCTCGCGCCAGTAGATCATCACTCCCTTTGGCTGTTATCCTGATGATGCTCTTTTGGATAGAGGCAATTGTTTGAGCAACAAGATCATCATCTTTAACGACAATTGTCTTTTGCGTCGTCACTGCTACGGTATTTTGTTGTGTGGAAGGAGCAACGGTTTGCACGGTGCGTTCGACTATTTGGTTAATCGTTCGGGATACCGACGGAGGTGCTTGGTTCATGAGCGACACTGTTACTATACCGGTCGCCATGGAAGTGACGAAGCTCACTAACAGAGTCAAAAGAATGATCTGATGTTTCGTGAGATTCTCAAGATCCATATAGGTATTAT
>JAYVXZ010000061.1:0-6685 GCA_043784715.1 Candidatus Adlerbacteria bacterium | reverse complement strand
CCTCCTGCAATCGCTCTACCGCGACGTCTTTGGCACCATGGACTACGCCAAACTCGAAGACGTCCACAAAGTCGCTTTTGCGAACGCAATCAAGCGCGGTGTCGAAATAGGCCAGTTTGACCCGCGCATGTTGGAGTACAATCTTCCAAAATTAGCTGAGGCGCTCATAGTCGAGCGCGACCGCGACTTCAAATACCTTGGCCTGCAAACGCTCCAAGCAAATTATCTATCCAAAGAGCACGGCACCAAAAAACTTCTTGAAACTCCACAAATATTCTGGATGCGCGTTGCAATGGGCTGTGCACTTGCCGAAAAAACTCCCGAGGAGCGCGAACGTTACGCAATTGAGTTTTACGAAGTGATGTCGGCGATGTACTACACGCCATCTTCGCCCACGCTCTACCACGCCGGGCTCCTTCGCCCGCAGCTCTCCTCGTGTTTCCTTTCGACCGTGGGCGACGACCTCCACGCCATATTTAAAGAATACTCCGACGGCGCTCAGCTTCTGAAGTACGCGGGCGGTTTAGGCACCGACTGGACAGCAGTCCGCGCGACCGGTTCGTTAATCAAAACGACTGGTGTTGAAAGCCAAGGAGTCATTCCATTCCTTAAAATCGCGAACGACGTCACCATCTCTATCAATCGCTCAGGCCGACGTCGTGGCGCGCAAGCAGTCTATTTGGAATACTGGCACGCTGACATCGAAGACTTCATTGAGCTTCGCAAGAATACAGGCGACGAAAGGCGCCGCGCGCACGACCTCAACACTGCAGTGTGGATCCCCGATCTCTTTATGAAGCGCCTCATGGCCGACGAATACTGGACACTCTTCTCGCCGTCTGACGTGCCAGACCTCCACGAAATTTATGGTAAGAAGTTTGACGAACGCTACGCGGCGTACGAAAAGATGGCAGACGAAGGCACCATGCCGATGTTCAAGCGCGTACGCGCAGCCGACCTCTGGCGCAAACACCTCACCATGCTCTTTGAATCGGGCCACCCGTGGATAACGTGGAAGGACCCTTCTAACATCCGCTCTCCGCAAGACCACGCCGGCGTCGTCCACTCTTCAAACCTTTGTACCGAAATCACTCTTAACTCTTCTGCCGACGGCGAGACCGCAGTCTGTAACCTCGGGAGCATCAACATGTCGAGCTTCGTGCGCGATGGCCACTTCGACCGCGACCTCGTGGCGCGCGTGGTGCCGGTTGCGATGCGTATGCTCGACAATGTTATTGACGTCAACTACTACCCAACGGAGAAGACAAAAAATTCCAACATGCGCCACCGCCCCGTGGGGCTGGGCCTTCGTGGGCTCCAAGACGCACTGTATAAGATGAACATCAACTTCGACTCCGATGCGGCGGTCAAATTCTCTGACGAATCTATGGAGGTCATCGCTTACCACACCATCCTATCCTCGGCACTTTTGGCAAAGGAGCGTGGCACGTACGAGTCATACAAGGGCTCCAAGTGGGACCGTGGCATCCTCCCGCAAGACACATTGCAACTCCTCGAAGCCGAGCGCGGTATGAAGATAGACGTGCCTCGCCACGAGACGCTCGACTGGCGTTTGGTTCGCGAGTCGGTGCGCCAGTGGGGTATGCGAAACTCCAACACCATGGCAAACGCGCCGACCGCCTCGACCGCCAACATCGCCGGCTGCTACCCTACCATTGAGCCGATTTACAAAAACATCTATGTGAAATCCAACATGGCCGGCGACTTCATGGTCGTCAACGAATTCCTCGTCGACGACCTCAAGCGCCTGGGCCTGTGGAGCATGGACATGTTGGAAAAAATTAAGTTCTACGACGGCAGTATCCAAGAAATTGAAGAGATTCCTGAAGGCCTGCGTATGAAATACAAAGAGGTCTTCGAGATAGAGCCGCAGTGGCTCATCAAGGCCGCCGCACACCGCGGACGTTGGATAGACCAGTCGCAGTCCCTTAACATTTTCTACGGCGGCACGTCGGGCAAAGTATTGTCTGAGATTTACCAATACGCCTGGGGTCTGGGCCTTAAGACCACCTACTACCTGCGCACGCTCGGCGCTTCGCGCATCGAGAAGTCGACCATCAACATGGCAAAGTTCGGCGGTACCTCCAAAACCGACCTCGGCACCGGCACCGGCACCGGCATGAATCCTTCCAGTGATACCGGACAAACAACTACTATTACAGTTGAAGAAACGGTTACCATATCCGAAACAATAAGTGTTCCAATGGGCGAACCGGTCCTCTCGACCGTGATGCTCAGCCCCGAAGTAGAAATGGCCTACGCCCAAGCTCCGCGCAAACAGTCGACCCCAATGCTCACCGCCTCGGTAGCCCGCGACACTCCCCTTGCCCCAAAACAAACGTCCTACACCCCGCCACCCATCCAAACCGAACCACTAGAAAAATCATTCGGCGAGAAGTCCGGCAACCGCCTCGCCCTGCTCCTAGCCGAAGAAGCCTCCCGCAACAAAGGCATGATCAAACCCAAAGTCGAAATCATTGGTGAGGTGTGCGAAAGTTGCAGCGCGTAAAAGTACAAAAAAAAACCCGCACCGACTCTGAAGAGTGGCGCGGTTGGTTTGACTAGTCCTTCCGCCAGCCATGAGCGAAAAGAAAGTCGCGGAGCTTACCCCAGCCCTCCTTTTCGTTCGCATCAAGCAGATCCTCATCGAGATCAATTTCCACCTTAAGCCGGGTTTCGTCTTCCTCGGGAGTGGTACCAGCGAAGGCGGAACAAGTGGACGGATACTCCTTAGTACGTGGAATTTCGACGGACATCCGTTTCATACCTAAAGGATAATAACTACCCGAACCAACAACAATAGAGGTTCCGGCGGGCAACAGCGGACCGTTCCAGACACGAGCAAGCCATTCGATACCCTCGAACGCGTCCATACCGGATACGTCCATGACCAACAGAGTCTTATACATCGGGTTTCTCCTCGAACAAAACTATAAAGAATTTACAATAAAAACAAATTACCGTCAATCCCTATACAACAGCTCAAGATAAGTGCTTTAGTGCTTCCACGTCTTGTTGATTAGAAACAAAATCTATACAATTACCCCACTATGGCGCAGAAAAAAGAACGCACAATAAATGAAGTATTTGACTTACTAACTGATTTCGTCGGTTCTACTAAGACTCAGTTCGATAGAGTCGAATATGAATTCTCCAGCATAGGAAAGCGGTTTGAGTTGGTAAACGGCCAGCTCCATATAATCAGTAAAGAGATTCGGGATGTGAAAGATGAGCAGAAAGAGATGGGTAAAGATTTGAAAATGTTAAAAGAAGATGTCGTAGCTGTGGGTAAATCTATTTATAAACAGCACCGATCACTTGAAAATCACGGGAGGAGACTTACAAAATTAGAGGAAAAGGTCGATTAGTAACCGACATAAACAATAACAACACTATGGGAATCATCAACGGTGGAGGGAGTACGGATCCGAACAAGATACTTCCGATGAAGTACAAGTGGGCTCGGACGCATTACAAGAAGGGCGTGGCAAACAACTGGGTGCCGGAGGAGGTGCCTATGCAGCAGGACGTGGAGTTGTGGAAGAAACCGGGCGGGCTGAGCGAGGATGAGCGCCGGATGATACTTTGGAACCTCGGGTTCTTCTCGACGGCTGAGTCTTTGACGGCCAACAACCTCGTGTTGGCCATTTACCGTCACATCACCAACCCGGAGGCTCGTCAGTATATCTTGCGTCAGTCCTACGAAGAGGCGGTGCATACCGACACCTTTATTTACTGCTGCGACACGCTTGGGCTCAACCCCGAGGAGATCTACAATATGTACGAGACTATTCCCTCAATCAAGGAAAAGGACGACTTTGTGGTTGAGATGACCAAGAACGTCTTCGACCCGACCTTTACTACCGAAGGCACCGTCAACATCCAGCGCTTCGTGCACGACCTCGTTGGCTACTATGTCATCATGGAAGGTATCTTCTTTTACGCCGGCTTTGTCATGATGCTCTCGATGCTCCGCAAGAACCGCATGGTCGGCATCGGCGAGCAATTCCAGTTCATTCTGCGCGACGAGTCGGTCCACCTAGCCTTTGGCGCGGACCTCATCAATACCATTGTGCAGGAAAATCCTGAAATTTGGACACCTGAGTTTAAAAAAGAGTTGACCGACAACATTATGCGCGGCGTCGAGCTCGAGAAGCGCTACGCCGACGACGCCCTGCCGCGCGGCATCGTGGGCCTTACCCCCACGACAGTCAAGCAATATGTCGAGCACGTCGCCGACCGCCGCCTCGAGCGCATTGGCCTGGAGCGCCAGTACCACAAAGACAACCCCTTCCCTTGGATGTCTGAAATCATAGACATGCCAAAAGAAAAGAACTTCTTCGAAACCCGCGTGACCGAATATAAAACCGGCGAGCTGGACTGGTAAAAAACGTACCTACAGTTGAAAAAAGCCTCTACTTGAGGCTTTTTTCGACCGCGTACTCCCCTACTTTGGTGCGGAGGATATGGAGTGCGAGCGCGGGGACGCCGAGGTCGGCGCCGAGGCCGTGTGCAATTGAGCGGGCATAGACTCCCGAGGAGCAGGATATTTTAAGGGTAACGCAAGTGAAGTTACGGTCGCCTTCGCGGCGAAGGAAGCGATTCCAAGTTTGGACTATTTCGTCCTGACGGAAGTCACCGTTAACTTTTGCCACGTGCGTTTCGATGTAGTTTAGCAGCGTCTTTTCGCTGAGTTTGTACATCTGCTCGATTTCTATGTCGTGGATGGTCACCGTCTTGTGCGGCATAATGATATTCCCGAGCATATTTGAACGAGCCCATTCAAACAGAGACTTACCGTCGACGGTTTTGCTCGAATATGGCGGATATTCCTGGTCGACAGTACCGCGAAACTCGTTGAGACTTTTACGAATCATAGCTTTAGTAATGTTCGCAGGGTCACCCGACTCCATAACGCGCCCTAAAACGTCGTAGGTGTCCGTTGAGAAGCCAAACAGCACATCCAATACATATTCCTTGCTCATGTCTAAATACGCTTCGCGCTGCGTGTTTGCCGAGCCAACAAGCGCTAACAACACACCCTCGGCCATCGGGTCGAGCCTGCCTGCATAGGACAGCACTTCGTGCGCATATTCAGGCTTCTCTGTGCGCAGTCGGTCGAGCCTTTCGCGCGGTGTCTCGCACAAGTTTTTATACAAGTTGAGCACGCGCCCGGCGGTCCTTTTTGGTTTATTTTGGATTTCTTCAGTTGTATCGTCCATACAGTGGTTTTCTGTTAGAATACTCTGTGAGTGCGGTATATACAAATAAAAGGTTATAATGAGTAAAAAAGACAAACTTTCAGTCGAGTCATACAAAGGCGTCCGCGACTTTTACCCTGAGGACCAGGCTTTTCTTAATTATATTATTGCTACCTGCAGGCACACTGCAGAGCAGTTCGGCTATGTTGAATACCACGCGTCTATTTTGGAGCCCTCCGAGCTCTATAAGTCCAAAGGTGCCGAAAATGAAGAGATAATCAACGAACAAACATACAGCTTCACCGACCGGGGCGGGCGCGAAGTGACGTTGCGCCCCGAGATGACCCCAACAGTAGCGCGCATGGTCGCGGGGCGCCGTCGCGAACTTGGCTTCCCACTTCGACTCTTTTCAATCCCGAACCTATTCCGTTACGAGCGCCCGCAGCGAGGTCGTTTGCGAGAGCACTGGCAGCTCAACGTCGACCTCTTTGGGTCAAAGTCTTTGGCCGTCGACGCTGAGGTTGTGTCGGTCGCGCATGCACTCATGTTGGCGTTCGGTGCACAAGAAAGCGACTTCGTCATTAAGCTCGGCAGTCGAACCTATCTCGACCACTTAGCGAAAGCTCATGACCTTACACCTGAAAATTTTCGAATATTCCTGGCACTTCTTGATAGACGGGGCAAAATACCAAAGGAAGAGTTTGATGCAAAGTTACAAGAGTTATGCGTGCCACTTGAAAGTCTCAGTGGCGGAAACGTCCCCGAGGATGTTGCAACTGTATTAAAATACCTCAAAGAAATGGGCATTACGAACGCACACTTTGACCCAAGTATAGTGCGCGGGTTCAATTACTACACCGGTGTTGTATTCGAGTTGTTTGATACACACCCCGAAAACAATCGCGCACTCTTTGGCGGAGGTAGATACGACAATTTGACCGCACTTTTCGATGAAGAGCCTATAACCGGCGTTGGTTTTGGCATGGGTGACGCAACTATTGAAAATTTCTTAGCAGTACGCAACCTCCTCCCCCCGTACATGCCGCCCACAAAAGTGTATCTTGCGGTTACCAGTGCCGCTTATGTTCCGCTAGCCCTCTCTGTAGCACAAGAGCTGCGCGCCGGCCCCGTGGCAGTAGCAGTAGACTTCGGCGACAAGAAGCTCGCCGACCAAATAAAAACCGCTACGAAACACAAGATCCCCTTCCTAATTGTCGTGGGCGAAAATGAACAAGCATCAAACGAATTTAAAGTGCGAACTCTCGACTCCGGCGAAGAGGTTATCATCAGCCGCGCTAACCTCCCGCTGCATTTTACGAGTCTCTAACTTTTAAAATATACCGCATTCATTTCAAAGTTTTATACGTAGTAGATAGTATTAAAAGGGTACCAAGCGCATCAGGCAGTTTTTGATAATCTTCGTGGGATACCGCATCTCCTCTGTACAGCAAACACCCGCTCGG
>JAYVXZ010000060.1:0-6770 GCA_043784715.1 Candidatus Adlerbacteria bacterium | reverse complement strand
TATAATTCTAAATAATGAATGAAGAGAGCCTTAGCTGGAGTGTACTGACACACGAACACAAAGACCGTTCAGTAGACTGGTACTGGGCATTTGGCCTTATATCTATCGTTGGCATAGCCGCGTCTATCTATTTTATGAATATCCTCCTGGCTATCATCCTTGCGGTGGGCTTGGGTACCATTATCCTACTCACCGTTCGCGGGCCGCGCGAACATGACGTCCACCTTACCTCGCGCGGCATAGACATCGACGGCACATTGTACCGCTACCCCGCGATACAATCCTTTTGGGTGTCAGTTGAACATCCCGAAGACGAAACGCTCGATCTGGACCCGCGTGCACGACTCTTCCTGACCACGTCAGGGTACCTCCACCCGCGCATTATGCTGCCGCTGGAGGACATCGAGCATGCCGAAGACGTACGCGACTACCTTCTACAGTTCGTCGATGAAGAGCACCAAGAGCCGCACTTCACCGAACACCTGGCCGAACTCGCCGGGTTATAAGATTGCTACTTTAGGCGGCATCATATATTGTACTAATTGTTGACTAGAGCCCCCGTCGTTCAATGGATAGGACGCATCCTTGCGGAGGATGCGATGTAGGTTCGATTCCTGCCGGGGGCACAAATGACACAAAATGCGCCATGGGGCGCATTTGTGTACCCTTGACTTTTATATTTTTTATGACAGACTGCGGTCAGATTGTCAACCGCATACTTGGGGAGAAAATCCATGCGCCGAATCATATCGATTATTCTCGTATTGGCCTTTACCTGGACCCTGCCGTCATTGGCTCAATCTTCCAATCAAAACAAAGCGCTAGACGCGGCGCTGCTTGGATTAAAAATTCAGACTGAGGAAATTCAGCAAGGCAGCGCAGCCAGCACCCTTTGTATGGAATTGGTCGTAAGCGTCAATAGGCAGATCTGTACCGAAAAAGGAAGTCACAGTGGGCTTAAAACTGCGCAAATATTCATAGATTCAATGCTTAAGGAGGAACAAGGCCTGGTGTGTGATGTTTTTGATGATAAAAAAGACCACATACAGTGCCTTAAAGAACCAACTTTAAAAGCGGCGTTTCTTTCGGTTTCAAAGAAAATATGTGGAGGTTGTGTTACCTGGAAAGGAACCTTAACCGACCTACAAAGGGCAAAGGACACGGCTCAAATAAGTCAAGTCAACATCACCTTGGCACTTGTGCAAGAAACTCAAAGAGAGCTTGAGCAAGTCAAAAATGAACTCGAAGCTGCAAGCCAACAGTTGGCCCAAATCCAAGCAGCGGCCGCCGCGCTTGTGGCCCAGATAAACAAAGCTGCTACCTGTAAGGCAACTTCCGACGCGCTTAAAGCGTCACTTTCTCCTAAGAAAGTAGCAAAAAAATAGTCCGGAATACTTCCGGACTTTTTTATTTGAAGTAAGAAAAAAACGGGATTGGAGTCCCGTTCGGTTGGTTTAGGCCGCTTGTAAGCGTACTGTACCTTGAATATCTTGCCCAAAAAGAGCGATCCAGTCTTCATGAGTCTTCGGGATATGCTCCTTCGCTCTGCCCACAGCGACTGTGTCGAGGAAACTCCTACAGCGTTTACCCGCGGGGGTTCGAGCGTAATTAAAAAGAATTTTTCCGCTGCGAACTATCCAAAGCCATGTGAATCCGTTGGTATTCAGCTTCCCCCTGTGCCAATCCATTACCACCATTGCACACAAAGCATCTTCGCACTCAAGCGAAAGAAGTGCCGAAAGTGCGCGTTGATATTCATTTTGGTGCGGTGAGCGCGTCGAAGCGTTTGCCCATATTCCCCCATTGAGCATCTCGCGAGTCAGCAGCGTAAGGGTTTTCGGTACTCCCTCATCCTCCTGGTTTTGAGCCATTATCGATTTATCAGCGACACAATAGACTCTCATTAGTATGGCGTCCTTAGAAGTTTTTGAAGGTAGGCGAAACAGCAAAAGGCCTGTTCCCTTTCTCACAATAATCTTCTGAGCCTCGCTGTCAAATTTTTATGCAAAAACCCCTCAGCATGAGGAGTTAATTTAGTAGACGGGAGTAAGTAATCTTGGCTTACGCAGCGACCGGGCGCAGTAGGCGCGAGACTTTCGACTTGCGACGAGCTGCGGTGTTCTTCTTGATAATGCCGCGCTTGAGCGCCTTGTCTATTGCCTTGTACGCGGCAGCGAGTGCTGCAGTGTCGCCTTTGGGCGCGGTGCGAGCAGCCTTCATAGAGAGGCGTACAGCGGTTTTACGCTTGATATTCATATCGCGCTTGCGCAGTGCCTGTCGGTGGGCCTTTTTTGCTCCTTTGGTAATTGCCATGAAGCGCATAGTACGCAAGATTGCCGAAAAAAGCAAATTTCGGTGCGACCTTCGGCTCATGTATGATTAAGGGATGATAGGCAGACTTACGGGAGATTTCGCAGGCACGACGCCGGACGGCTCGGCGCTCATCGACGTCGGTGGCGTTGGGTATACGGTTCGTACCCCACTTTTAACGCTCGAAACGCTTAAAGATACTGCCCATAGCACTTCTATATATATCCACACAGCGGTGCGCGAAGACGCTATAGACCTCTACGGATTCCTCACCGAAGAGGAGCTCGCCTTTTTTAAACAATTGATGACTGTCTCAGGCATAGGGCCGAAATCGGCGCTCAGCATCATGAGTGTGGCCGACGTATCGTCGCTTAAGCGCTTAATTGCCCAGGGTGACTCGGTCACCTTGATAAAAGTCTACGGTATTGGTAAAAAGAGCGCCGAGCGCCTTGTGGTAGACCTACGCGATAAGATAAAGCTCGAGATGCCGGCTCCCGGTTCGTCACGGCACGCCGACGATGACGGTGATGTACTGGAAGCACTCATGGCCTTAGGCTACCGCGCAGACGAAAGTCGTAAGATTCTTAAAGAAATTCCACCGGACATTCGCGGCACGAACGACCGCATAGCCGCCGCACTTCGCTACCTCGGCGGGAAGTAGCCTATCGGCGTCTCTATCGGCGTAGACGCGGAGTGATTTCGACAAAATTACATGAGAAGATTCATCCCTAAAAAATTACTCGACCTGTACCACTACTACTTTGCGGTGTGGGGGGCCAAATTCTATGGCGAACCATCCAAGAAGCTTTTTGTCGTGGGTATCACCGGCACCAAAGGCAAGTCGACGACGTCTGAGTTAGTGCGCACCATGTTTGAAGGTGCGGGCTTTAAAGTTGCACTCGCCTCGACCATCCACTTTCGCATAGGCGATGATATCGAACCAAACCTCTTTAAGATGACCATGCCGGGTCGCGCGTACCTCCAGCAATTTATGCGTCGAGCCTTAGATGCCGGCTGCACCCACGTCGTACTCGAGATGACATCCGAGGGCACAAAACAATTTCGCCAAAAAGGTATCGAACTCGACGCACTCATCTTTACCAACCTCCAGCCCGAACACTTGGAGTCGCACGGGTCGATGGAGGCGTACGCCGAGGCAAAGCTTTCTCTTGCCACCGGACTCGAGGAATCTGCCAAACGACCGCGCTATATTGTCGCCAACATGGACGACATATACGGCGATAAGTTCTTGCAAGTGAACGTCGAGGTTAGAGCCCCATTCGCACTTTCGATGGCAGAGCCCTACAACGTCGACGACAGGAACGTTCGCTTCGTCTACAAGAACGGCGAATTGTTTACCGTCCCCCTGCCCGGACTGTTTAACCTCCGCAATATCCTCGCGACCATTTCGCTTGGCGAAGCAATGGGTATAAATATCCAAACCATTAAAAAGGCGCTCGAGTATGTAAAGTCGGTACTGGGTCGTGCCGAGCGTGTTGAAGCGGGTCAGAATTTCGCGGTCATTGTTGACTACGCGCACACCCCCGACTCTTTGAAGGCGCTTTTTGAGACATATGCGGGCAAGCGCATCATCGTCGTAATGGGTTCTACCGGCGGCGGTCGCGACCAATGGAAGCGCCCCGAAATGGGCCGCATTGCCGACAAGTATTGCCAAGTAATCTTTTTAGCCAATGAAGACCCATACGACGAAGACCCCGAGCAAATTATCGAAGACATTGCCCAAGGTATCCAAACGAAAGTACCACGTATTGTGCTTAACAGGCGCGGTGCTATAGCCCAAGCTGTAGGTGTGGCTCGCGAGGGCGACGTTGTGCTGCTCACGGGCAAAGGCACCGACCCTTATATAATGGGGCCACGTGGGTCCAAAGAACCATGGAGCGACAAGCTCGTTGCCCAGGAAGAGCTGCACAAGCTCCTTCGCAAGCAGGCCTTCGCGCGTTAAGATAGACACATGGCAACAGAAGACAAACCGGCACCCTCTAGCCCATGGGCTCCCGTATATGTACTTTTGCTTATTTTCGCAGGGTCGCTCCTTATCCTCTATGTGCGTGGAGATTTAGGAAAGTTAGACGCCAAGAGTCTCCTTGTGCCTCCTCCACAGGAAACACAACTACCTACACAAAGCAGCGACCAAAGCGGCACTACCTATGCACAGCACGACTTGCAGCAAAACGCTTACAAAATGGACCCGAACCCAATTGACACTACTAACCCAAACACCCAATAACCATGTTGAATCCTTTCCCCGGCCTCCTTATGTATAGCTTTTTTATACCTCTTCTCCTTCGTGTTGTTGTGGCAGTGTTCTTTGTCTACCTGGCGCAGCATATGGTCCGCAACCGTAAGAACATCGAAGCTACAAAACTCCCTCTGGTCGGCAGACCAAAAGAATGGATAGTGTACGTCTCAGTTTTTGTCACACTACTTACAGCATTTTTACTTTTTGTTGGTATGAAAACACAGTGGGCCGCGCTCCTTGCTATCGTTATTTCGCTTAAACAGGCATTTGTCCTTCGTCGATTTGCATCACTTCGACCTTTTAGCACCGCCACGTACATACTGCTCGTAGTACTTTCCTTTGCTATTTTGATTTCAGGCGCCGGTGCCTTTGCGTTTGACTTGCCGCTTTAAGAAAAAGCGACTTTTCTGCTTTTTCTAGTAGAATTGCGCCGTGATTCTCATCCTCCACAACATACGAAGCGTCCACAACGTGGGTTCGTGCTTTCGCACAGCCGACGCCGCTGGCATCGAGAGTATCATCCTTTCAGGGTATACTCCGACACCACTTGATAGGTTCAACCAGCCACGCAAAGACTTCGCGAAAGTGTCGCTTGGGGCTGAGAAGTCGGTACCATGGAGGTACATCAAAACGCTTGGGTCCACTGTTGTAAAACTTACAAAAGAAAACTATCTCCTGGTCGCGATAGAACAAGATATAAATTCGATTCCCCTTTTTAGCTGGCAGCCGCCCAAAGACAAAAAACTAGCGATCGTCTTGGGCAACGAGGTGCGCGGCGTTTCAAAACCGTTACTGGAAAAGTGCGACATTATTTTAGAAATCCCCATGCGTGGCAAGAAGGAATCGCTGAACGTGAGCGTGACTGCGGGCATTGCGCTTTTTACGCTAACGAATAAGCTCGAGTGAATTAGGAAAAGCTAATACGTATCCCCTGCTCTATTTTTTTAGACAGCGTATCTAGTTCTTCTTTTGAATCAGCTTCGGCGGCGTAGTAATAAAATGGTTTTGGTATGTCTGGGTAGGTAACCACCGATTCCCCGACCGCGCACAAGGGTACAAAGTCCCATACACCCTCAACACTCTGTGCTTCCTCCATACCTTGGATCTCGGATATTATTCCTCTTTCGCGTAGGAAGACCGCTTTTTGTAGAACGTGCCGGTCATGCAACTTTGTCAGTTGTGCCGGTATACCAAGCCAGACGTCCACCAAGCTCGAAGCAGGCTCGAAACCGTATGCTCGCTTATAGCCAAGCTGCAGCGGCCCTCCCGGCAAACGGCACGCAATCTCGATAAGCCTAGGGCCCTGCGGCGTTATTCGCATCTCGCAGTGGAAGCCGCAGTTATCGAACTCCAAAGCTTGTAAAATATTTTTAGCAAAGGCAAAGCAGGCTTCCTTCACTTCCGGTTCGACACTGGAGGATATAGTGTTCGCTTCTTGCGTGAAGTTTGGCTCCGGACCCATATGAAACTCAACCATGCCCGCGATGTGCACCACCCCACCCTGGATAAATCCGTCGACACTCACGACCGGCCCCGACATATATTCTTCGATAAGGAAATTATGCGTAAAATTTTTAAATACCTCTTTTTTAGATGGGTCCGTCGCCTGGAAGACTTCGTCGAGGTCTTCAAGCGCGAAGTCGTCGGACTCAATCTTTTTTACTCCATAACTTTGGGAGCCAAACACCGGCTTGATAACGCAGGGCGTGCCGAATTCCAGTATCGCTTTTTGTAAAGATTCCTTCGTAGGTGCTTCAACGAGTGTAAAGCGCGGTGTCGGGATTTCGCTCGCAACGCACGCTTGCCGCATAGCGAGTTTATTAGCGGAGCTTTGCCGTGCGGCGTGCGGTTTAATGTTTATACACCCGAGCGCTTCGGCAAGTTCGGCCGTTTGCACCACCACATGTTCGTAAAAGGTCCCGACCCCGTCGAACTTCACTTGGGTACTATCAGCAAACATCTGCACCGCCTCAATGAGCGCCTTCGTATCGTACGTGTCTACGACAATAATTTTCTCCGGGGCTACATAAGCACGCACCCAGTCTGGCGCTTTGGTCGTCACGAGGAAGAGGTGTACCTCCTTTCTTGCAAGCACATCAAAAATAAAATTCTTTGAGTCGCCACCATGTTCAACCAGCAATAGATTCTTTTTCATGTTCCCTCATGTTACAGAAGTGGTGGTAAGTTACAACTCATATAG
>JAYVXZ010000059.1:0-2024 GCA_043784715.1 Candidatus Adlerbacteria bacterium | reverse complement strand
CGAAGTATCAGGTGTCACGAGGCAATATGGAAACATACTTCCAACCTTTTATATTACGACTGTTTGCACAGCGGTAATAATAAAAATGAAGAAATGGGTCCCCATATTCACCCGTATCATTCACCGCTTGGTGGGGCGCTATTGGGCAAGAAAAAGGGAGACGAATTTTCCTTATCTCTGTATAAAAATATATAAAAAAAGCCACGGGGTATTTCCCGTGGCATTCGTGTAATCGTGAACGTAAAGTGCGTGTTGTCGGGATAACCCGACTAGTTGAAGTGGCAGGCCTCCTTGTGCTGAGGCCGCTCAACCGGAGCAACGGTGTAACAATACTCGGGCATCTGCCAAGCGCGTGGGGCGGCTTGCACCATCGGTGCGGGCACTCTGTCTTGGCTGGTGGAATTGTATGAATTCAGCCACACCAGGACGGAGGCATTTTGGGACGCCAGATAGCTGAGTCCTGCTCGACCTGCGTCGCCGCCGGCAAGGAGTCGAGGGATGAGCTCGGCCACTTTCCTGTCGTTGCAGTCCGAACTGATCCACGTGGGACCAAACCCTCCTCCTCCGCCCATGCCGGAGCCGCTCACTCCGAAGCCGACCGTGGGGCAATCACTTCCGCCGCCGCCAGGTACGTTGACGACGATACCCGGCGCCGAACCTTCGACCCGGACGTTCGCACCACCCCCACCGTTGCCGGTGAAATTTTGTGGACTGCCCGTGATGTTGGAGTTAACGTTCCCACCGAGTCCGACTCCGAGTCCGACTCCGGTCGCGTTCGCAGAACTTAACGCCAGCGCGGCTGCGTTGGCGGTATTATTGGTCTCCCGGTGCTTCTTTTGCTCGAACGCATGAGCCGGGGCGCCCAAGGTAAGACCCAAGAGCACAGCGACTCCGACGACAAATGCCGACTTCATTGTTTTTCCCATCCTGTGTTGTCAAGGCGGTCGGTCACGTTATGTGGCGACCAAAACCACCATATCAGAGTCCTTGATTTTGTCAAGGTAATGTCTCATCACTACTTCATTAGCTTGAAGTTTTGACTGAGGAAAGCGTGGGGTCAGGCCAGGTCGAGCAGTTCTACACTGAGCACGGTGCTCTTGGTTTTATCGACGACCATTCGGTACCCGGTCGCCTCGTCGAGTGATACGTTAAGCTTAGTGAAATGCTCCATATTACTCTTAATCGCTGCCGCCTGTCCCACGCCTGGTGCAAGGATTGCGTGCCCAACGATAAGCACTCGCCGTGCAAGACCCGTACTAATGTATTGCCAGATTTCCCGCCAAGCGAGATTGTTCTGCTTGCGTATCAGATGGCCTCCATTTTCGAGGTCATATTCCAAAGGCGTGGCGTACCCAAGCTTTTCAAACATGACAAACATTTCCGTGTTGAGTTTGTCGTTTGACCCCCAGTATAGTGCGGGAATGATTATGACCCCGGCTTGAGCGCGACTTCCGACGATCGCAGCAGTTTGCACTGCTCGCAAGGCTGGCGACGACAGCACGAGGCCGTAAGAGGGACGTTTCAACCAACGCCTAACTATAGAAGCCTGCCTCCGCCCTTTGTCACTGAGTGGGCGAGTGAAGTCGGGTTGCCCTTCTCCGGCAGTCTTTGCGTTGGCGTGCCGAAACACATCAATCACTACGGTTCCTTTAGCGATAATTAAGGCCATGAGCCTGTACTTTCCTGTTGATGCCCGAACATCGGGCGACTATGCTCGTAACCCGTTAGGGTTTACGAATCTTTATAATTAAAATATGTTTAAACTATAGAGTCAATACTACGTGTACAAGTAATGATAATTAAGGGAAGGCGGACTTCACCAGTGCTGATGTATAAGATTTATTTTTCTCAAAGAGGTAAAATGTGTAGAAATAGGCTATATTTAAATAATGTTTTGGGCAGATAGGATAGCGGGTGAGATACAAGAGCACTTTAAGGACCGCATAGCTCGTGGCGAGTCATTAGTGGTGCGTGACGAAAAGACAGTATCAGGTCGTGTCCATGTGGGCTCAATGCGCGGTGTG
>JAYVXZ010000058.1:0-6833 GCA_043784715.1 Candidatus Adlerbacteria bacterium | reverse complement strand
CTTCATATCCCTATCCCCCGACTTATACACACCCTTATACACAGCTATTTCAACATCAATCGTATCTGATGGAGCTCTTGGGTAAGTACACTGTCGCTCGGGAGGTCGTGTTTTATTTTTTCGCACGAGTGTATAACAGTAGTGTGATCGCGGCCGCCGAGCTTGTCCCCGATAGTCGGGAAAGAAATCTTAAAGTCTTCACGTAGGAGGAACATGATCACCTGTCGTGGGCGCACCACTTCTTTTCGGCGCGTCTTCTCGTAGATACTCGACTCATCCACACCATAAAAGCTCGCAATGGTACGTACGACTTCAGGAATAGACACGACTTTTTTAGTCGTGCTTGAGGCGCCTCGTAGTAACGTTTTTGCATCAGCAAGTGTGAGTGGCTCACTTCGCATCTCGAGGTGGATCAAAAGGAGGTTGAGCGCGCCTTCAAGTTCGCGGACATTCCCTTCTATAGTGCTCGCGAGGTACTCCAAGACGTCGTCAGGAAAAATAACGTTGTGGTTAGAGGCTTTTGTACGGACAATTGCCAAACGCGACTCATGGTCGGGTGGTGTGACCGAAATTATCATCCCCGCGTTGAAGCGGCTCTTTAAACGATCTTCCAAGTTTTGGATAACGTTCGGGTGTTGGTCGGAGGTAAAGACTAATTGCTTGTTGTTGTCATAGAGATGGTTAAATAAGTGAAAGAATTCTTCTTTTATTTTTTCGCGTCCGGCCAAAAACTGCACATCGTCCATAATAAGGAGGTCATATTGGCGATATTTTTCTTTAAAACTCTGCACTTTATTCGCTTGCAGTGACGAAACATAGTCCATCGAGAATTTCTCCGACGTGACGTAGTAGACCTTACGCTCAGGTGCGTTCACACGGAAGTGGTTCCCTACCGCTTGGATGAGGTGTGTCTTGCCGAGGCCGGTTGGGCCGTAGATAAGGAGTGGGTTGTACGCAATACCCGGCTTGCGCATAACCGCTTGCGCCGCTGCGTGTGCGAGTTCGTTAAAAGGGCCTACAACAAAGGAGTTTAGGGTAAAGCGCGGGTTAAGGTTTGTGCGTGCATGCACGGCTTCCAGAGGTAACTCAGACGGCGCCGTAGGTGTCGGACGGATCTCTTCGCTTTGTTTTTTAGGTCCGCGAGAAATGATGTACTCAATAGAGCGCACACTGTCGGACAGTCCGCGCAAAGAGCGCAAGATGTCCTTGTGAAATTTCATTGATAACCAGTCGCGTGCGAATTGCGATGGGACACCGAGGTATACAACGTTATCTTCGACGCGAACTATGTGTGTATCCTTAAACCAGGTATTAAAATTAGGTTTCGAAATCGAAAGTTCCAACTCTACAAGTGCGTTTTCCCAAAGTTCTTTTGTGGTAGTCATGTGTGTTGGTACATAGAATACTTGAATGCATGGACAGCGTCAAAAAAATCGCCATTTTCACACCTGTTGTGGAGAACGTGTGGATAAGCTATGATTGCCGTATGTCAGTTACGTATCAACCAAAAAAGCGAAAGCGCGCACGCGCCCACGGTTTCCTTAAGCGTGCCGCAAGCCCTGGCGGTAAAAAGGTCGTCGCTCGTCGACGTCAGAAAGGCCGCTCTCGCCTTTCCGCCTAACCCAACCCATGCTTCCTAAAAGCAGACGCCTAACCTCTTGTGAAGTAACCGAGGTATTAAAACGTGGCCGCTCTCGCCGAGGCGAATACCTGAGTGTGAAGCATCTCCCCCTCCTCTCGCCACTTCGCACCTCCGCCGTGGTCGCCAAGTCGGTCGCCAAGAAAGCGGTCGAGCGAAATCGCCTGCGCCGGAGCGTATACCGAGCACTTTCCTCCCCTTCCACTAAACAGGTAGTCCTCTCAGGAAGAGGAAACGCAGTTATATTTGTACAAAAGGTCCCTAAAACCGATCTTTCCCACTTATTTTCAAGTGATATCCAAAAGTTATTTACCTACTAACTGCTTGTAATCATGTTTCAAACATATTTGGTCCAGCCGATATACAACGTTTTTATATATCTTATTAGTCTGATGCCACAGGGCGATGTCGGCTTTGCTATTATTGCTTTGACCCTTCTCGTACGCGCGGTGTTCTACCCTGCTTTTGCTTCCTCAATTCGAACTCAAATGGGTATGCAGGCAGTGCAAGGCGACATAGACGAGATAAATAAAACCTACAAAGACGACGCCACCGAGCGTGGCAAACGCACGATGGAGCTTTTAAAGAAGAACAAGATCCGCCCATTTAGCTCCTTTTTAGCGTTACTTATCCAGCTGCCTATCCTTTTTGCACTCTATGCGGCCTTTTTTCGCGAAGGACTCCCAAAAATAGCGACACAACTCCTTTACTCGTTTGTGCCGGTGCCCCAGATGGTCAATATGGAATTTTTAGGAGTCATTAACCTTGGGGTAAATCACAATATCTTCCTCACGGCACTGGTCGCGGCGCTCCAATATGGCGTGATGTGGTTTTCGGTCTCACGTATCAAGAAGGGTGCTAAAAATGTTGCACCTGAAAAGGAAATGGCCCAAAAAACCCAACAACAGCTCATGTTGTACTTCTTCCCTATCCTTATGGGGTTTGTATCCTACTCGCTCCCCGCAGCGGTCGGACTCTATTTTACTGTCACAAACCTGGTGTCTATCGGCCAAGAGCTGCTCATTCAAAAACAATTAAAGACGGCAAACTAGTTTTTTCGTTTTTGGTACAAGACAGCGCTGCACTCCCGCTGTCTACTTGGCAGCATGTTTCCTTTACAGTATCGTGGAGCTATGACGCCTGAGCTCTTGAAAGAATTTATTGCAAACTTTTTAGGAAAGCTCGATATTGAGTTTGAAAGCATTACCGTGACGCAGGGGCACCGCACTGTTGTTGCGGTACAGACTCCCCACTCCAAATTACTTATTGGTCCTCACGGCGAACATCTGCGAGCCTTAAACACGCTTGTGCGTAGTTTGGCGGGGCAAAAAAGTGGCGAGCAGTCTGCAAACTTTCTTGTTGATGTAAATAACTACCACGAAGAACAGATGGAAAAGGTCCGGCAAAGTGCTCGCATGTTGGCACAGCGTGCACGACTCTTTAAACGCGATGTCGAAATGGAACCAATGAGCTCCTACGAACGCTTAGTAGTGCACGAACTCTTTGCAGAAGACCCACAAATTCAAACCGTGTCAGCCGGTGAAGGCAAATTCCGCCACATCGTCTTTAAATGTAAGTAACCTCCAGGAGTTAGCGGCCTATTTTTACTCCCCACAAGGTGCGGTCGCCGCGTGTGATATAGAGCAAATATTCGCTGTCTTGTGATACGGCGAGTTGGTCAATGTCTGCTTGGGTGCCGCCTTGGGCACTCCCCGGTTGGGCAACTAAGGAAGTGATGTTTGAGTTCACATCAAACAAGAAGACGCTGTCAGCCGCGCTCGTCAGGCCTTGGTGCCAAAGGTCGAGGTAGTTTGTAGGGGTTGAAGCGAGCGGTGCAGCGCAATACATTGCGGTGGTTACGGTACTACTCCAAATGCACTTTTCAGGAAAAGGGTTAAACGGCAACACCTCGTCCTTGCCATGCTGCACGTCGTGCACAAAGGTTTGGCGCAGCTCGTTGGCGTTTTGTGTTGACTGGTACACTACTTTGGAGAATATGACGTTCGCGGTCGCGCTCAAGCTTTTTGCATATATAAGCGGGCTGATAGAGCCTTTGGTCGATATTGAAAACGCTATACCGGGGACCCCATTTGCTTCTTTCGTCTGTACTAAAAGCGTTTTTAGCGACGGCCAGCTCAGCAGCACCTGCGAAAATGGAAGTGAGAAGAATCTTTTTGCATTCGTGCCATTCGTATTTGCAATATAGCCCACGACTCCCCCGCTGACCGGCACGAGGTAGGCAATTTGCCTGCCGTCGGGCGAGGCTGCAACAGCGACAATGTTGTTAGGCAGGAAGTTCACTCGGATAGTCGTCGTTGCCGAGACACTGCTAGCGGGTGGAAAGCTCAATGCAACGGTTTTGATAATGCGGTTTTCTTCGTACTGCAAAATAGTCCCATTCCCTCCCGGGAGCCAGAGGCCCGTTGCGAGGCCAGGTATGGTCGTGTTAGACACCACTCGCGAAATAGCGCCGGGCACATTCACGGGGATATCAAACACATGACCACTGTCCTGCTTGGTGTACCTCACGAGCGTTGTTGTTGGGTTTGAAAGCACTATAAACGTTGCGGCCATCACCGGACCATCGGCAATTTTAAATATTTTTTGATCCGGGTTGATACCGGTGGAGTCTATCGGTTGATTCGAAATAGGCGTCTCGCTTGTTTGCGTGTTTGCGGTTGTAAACGACTGTGAGTTCTTAATTGTAGTCGTGCCAAGGGTCGTGGCAGTTGGTGCAGGGGTTCGAAAAAATACATACCATAAAGCAAAGAAACCAAACACCACCATCGCGACGATGCTCATACCCACGAGGATTTTTTTAGTTGCTTCCATATTTATTTTACTCCGCAACGATACCCAGTAATGCCTTGTACTGGATCACATGTCTTAAATCCGGCATTTCTACAACTATTTGTGGAGAGCCAATTCGGCGGCAGCATGCTTCCTCCCTGCTGAATACATACTGCTTCAGCGTTCTGTTCTGCAGTTAATGCAGTGTTAATATCTGCCTGAGAGGCATTTCCTCGGTTTGTTTGTACGTTATTAATAGCCTGCTGCACATTAGTGTTTGTTTGAGTCTGTTGTCCAATAAATTGATAATTTGATTTAACAGGATTAAGCGCTCCGGAAAAAGTTACCAGCTGTGGGTTAATGGTGTACAAAATGAGCCACGAGGCAATTAAAAGGAAAAGTCCCATGAGTGAAGCCCTTAGTCGCTTTTTTGCGTCTGACTTGGTTCCCACAACTTCAGACATCATGTACTGAATGCCGGCGTACACGAATGCCCCAATTGCTATGAATCCACCCACAACGATAAGAACTTTAAAGATAGAGCTGAGTAATTCGCCAAAATTCAACTCCCCTGTTTGTACGAACCCTGGTATAGGTTCCAGCGGGACATACTTAATATTTCCGTTTCCAACCACAAACGAACCTGGTGCGTTGCTGTATGTCGCTGCAGTGCCACCTTGTTCAGCAAAAGTGCTCAGTGGTGCCAGGAGCAGGAGAAGAATTAGGCTAAAGAAAAGTTTTTTCATAGTCCAAGGAAGCTTGAAATAGAGTTGCCTGTCGAGTCGCCAAAGGTAATTTGGAGCGCTTGGCGTGCGGACTGTACTAACTTATCGTCGTCCAAGTTTTGCACGGAGACGCCCACGACCGCACCACCCGAACCTTGTCCTGATTGTCTAAGTGTTAAGAGTCCGCGTGCGCTGTCGGGGCCAAGCGTATCTTGGCCATTAATAGTCCAGCTGTAGCTTAGTTTACCAGCAGATACTGACTTGTTAGCAAAAAAGTACGGCTCCGCCTGGAGAGTGAGCTCGTTTGTATTGAGATTAAACGTCGCGGGTAGCGCTCGCTCGGCCAATTCGCCTCGAAGTGGGTCGCGGTCGTACATGAGCACCTGTGGGTCGACTGCGGGTACCGCTATCTCGGCGTGGCCAACTTTGACTCCTTTATAGATAACATCAAGTGCCAACCGTTCACTCCCTTGCAGTTGGTCGCCGGTGAGTACTAAAACATTTTTACCTAACCCGGACTGGCTTGGTGCTTTGTTGTCGTTATGCGTCCACTGGAACGAAAGCCGGTCAGACCCCACGAGTGACGAACCCGACACCACAAACGGTATCGCCACTATCTTAAGCTGCGAGCCAGCGGAGTACAGCGACTTACCCATATAAAAAAGCGGGGCCGAGGTGTCTGCTTCCCAAGTGAGGTACACGACTGAGGGGGCAAAGTAAAAGTCGTGCGTGATGATACTTTCGCCCGAGCCACTGATTGTTACTTTTACATGCATAACGCTGCCGACTCCTGCAGTCGCGCCAATGTACGACGTAATACCGACACCCGAACTGACAACCCGGCCGTTTTCTTCCCAGGTTATGGTGGAGTTACCCACAAACGATCCGAGACCTTTGATGTCTATATATACCTTTTGGTTTGGACCGGGCGCCTCGGGCGAGACGGTGTACTCAACCGGGGAGGGTGCGTTTGAAAATTGTGCATGTGCAAAACTTGTCCCAAGGACGGTCAATAAAAAACTAGCACTAAGTAGGATCTTATACCGCATAGTTGGTTCGTGAGCGTACGCCGCTCGCGGTTTTTGGCCTGGCGGTGACACCGTCGATGTTTTTCAAATTCTGTTTCATTTCTTGCTTATTTTGTGCTCGCGAAGCGCTCAGCCGTTCCTCTCTTACCATACCGGTGTTTCGTGCCATATTAATGTTCCTTTGCTGCACTGCCTGCACGCCGGCGTACATCTTGCCCAGAGCGTTTTTGGGTGAAAGCATAGTAGACAGTGCACCGAGCGCGCTCCCCACAAAAACACCATCCTCTTTCATCTTTTGTAGTACACACGTTACGGTCATCGCGGTCCAACCAGGGATAACATCGAGCCCGGGGATAATTTCAAAAAACATGCCGCCAATCAATTTTCCTGGGTAGAACATTCCGAAGTAGGAAAGTGCCAAGACAAGCATCACGCCGAAGGAAAGACTGATGCAAATGTTAACACCCATTCCGATAGCAATACCAAGAGGTGCGCCTATAGGGCTCGCAACGGCACCCAAGAGTGCTCCTTTCACACAGTTGGTGGCGGTCGCAAGAACTCCGGTTTCTGTTGCGGCGCCTATTGTGCAGCCGATAACCGCACCCCCCCAAGGTGTTGTTGCCGTTAGTGCGCTCCCCATAGCTAAAAAAG
>JAYVXZ010000057.1:0-7024 GCA_043784715.1 Candidatus Adlerbacteria bacterium | reverse complement strand
AGGCGCAACGACAACGTAGATGCCTTGAAAGTGACAGACCATACAAGTCCGGACACTCAGGCGCGAGTTCCGTCTATTCCTGGTAATTTAAACCAAAGATAATCCCTGTCCGAGTACTACTCGGATTTTTTTATGCATAAAACATACGTGCACCTCATAACCTCTGCTATACTTTTACTATATGGAACCAGGGCGACTCATTGAAGCGGGCGCGGCGCGTGATTCGGCACGAGCCGAACTTGAACAGCTGCGTGTGCGTGCGGCGCAAATTGAAGCGCAGTTGTCGCAAGAAAGTTCTCCTCGAACACCTGAAGTGTCACGAATGTCCGCCGAACATGCCGTCCGCGAAGAATGGCTGGGTGCTTCAAAGCTACCGTCGCCAGCGGTCGTGCCACGCGTGGAGTCGCACCCGGACGCTATCACGCTCAAGCTAGCGCCCGAGGAGCATGACGAGCGGATGGGCGAAATAATCTACGTACTTCAAGAAGATGGTGTGACAAAAGCCATTCAAGCAGCAGAAAACACCGGCAACCCACACCTTATAGACGACTTCCACCGTATTTTAGTCGAATGGGTGCGCGAAGGACTGCCGGCCAAAAAGATTCACGAAAAATATGATAAAGCACTGTCGCTCGCGCTGTACGAAGTAACGCTAACCAAAACGGACGCAGACAAAGAGCGCCCGACTGACCCCACGCGAGCTATGCACGAGTTCATTTCGCTCATGGAGCAGGTGTATCGCGGCATGCTTCAGATGAGCGCGAAGAAGGGTGAATACTTTTCGTTCGAAATAGCCAACCCTGCCGGCAGTGTACACACGAGCATGTACGTGGCGGTGCCCAACGCGCGCAAAGCGATGTTCGAAAAGAACATCCTCTCGCTGTACCCGAACGTGCGCTTAGTCGAGCAGCATGACGACTACAATGCCTTTTCCAGTGGTGCCTCGACTGCGGCAGCATACGGTGAGCTAGTCGAGCGACCAATATACTCGCTGCGTACCTTCGAAGCTTTTTCAAATGATCCGCTTGATTTTCTTTTAAATTCTTTTTCGAAATTAGACGAACTGCACGAAGGCGCGGCGCTCCAATTTGTTATTTCGCCGCGTGACCGAGGACTCCTGCGCCGCTATCGCCACGCGCTCCAAAAGATCCACAACGGCGCTCCCTTGTGGCACGCAACGAAAGTAAAGCCGGGAGTTATGGGCTTTATGCAAGATGTTGTCGAGAGTTTGTCGCAGCCGAAGAAGGCCTCAGAGCAGGAGCAAATTCGACCGGACGACCCACGACTCAAAAATATCGAAAGCAAAATTTCGAGTCCTATCTTTTTTGCGGACATACGTATTGTTGCCTCGGGTCCGACGCGCGAACGCGCGCAGTCTATACTCCAAGACATCGAAGCGCCTTTTCAGCAGTTTGCTGACACCGCAGGTAACCGGCTCATTTTTCGCGAAGTGCCCGAGCGTAAAATCAAAAAATTCGCGCAAGCGTTTTCGTACCGCCTGCTCGACGAAAGTGTTGCTATGCCGCTCTCTACGACCGAACTTGCAACACTGGCACACTTGCCGGGCGTCGACAGTAAGACCGCAGCGCCAGAGTTGAAGCAAGAGAAAAGTGGTGTATCTGCGCCGCCTTCAGAGTTGGCACATACCGGCGCAGTTTTGGGAGTCAATAATTTCCGCGGCTCAAAGAAAGAAATTAGGATTGCGCCTGAAGACAGATTGCGCCATTTGTATGTCATCGGGCAAACAGGCACCGGTAAGTCGACGCTCCTTAAAAATGTTATTCTGCAAGATATCCTCTCGGGTGCGGGCGTGTGTATGATAGACCCACACGGCAGCGACGTGCTCGACATACTCTCGGCTGTCCCGCCGGAGCGGCTCAAGGACGTTATCTACTTCGACCCGGGCGCCACCGAGCGGCCTATGGGACTCAACATGATGGAGTACGACCCGGCGCACCCCGAGCAAAAGACGCTCGTGGTAGACGAGCTGCTTGGTATCTTCAAAAAGCTCTTTGGTGCAGTGCCCGAAAGTATGGGCCCGGCGTTCGAGCAGTACTTCCGTAACGCCGCGCTGTTGGTGATGGAGGCACCGGAGCTGGGCAACACGCTCATGGATATCTCACGCATATTTTCGGACTCGCGCTTTCGTGCAAAAAAGCTTGCGGCATGTAAAAACCCAATTGTGCTTCGTTTTTGGCAAGACATTGCTATGAAGACAACCGGCGACCAAGGGTTGGAAAACTACGCGCCATATGTGACCAACAAGTTTGACGCGTTCACCACCAACGAAATAGTGCGGCCAATCATTGCGCAGCAAAAATCCTCATTTAACTTTCGCGACATTATGGACAACCGCAAAATTTTGCTGGTTAACCTCGCCAAAGGACGCATAGGTGAGCTGAATGCAAACTTGCTTGGCTTGGTTATTGTCGGCAAATTCCTGCTTGCGGCACTATCGCGCGCTGACTCGGTGGGGAAGGACTTACCGCCTTTTTACTTACACATAGACGAATTCCAAAACTTTACGACGCCGTCTATCGCGACTATTTTCTCCGAAGCGCGAAAATACAAGCTGTCACTCACCGTGGCGCACCAGTTTATTTCGCAGTTGACCGAGGAAATTCGCGACGCCGTGTTTGGTAACGTCGGCTCTATTTGTGCGTTTCGTGTGGGCGCCTCAGACGCCGAGTTTTTGGAGAAGCAGTTCGCACCGACGTTCAAGCAGCACGACCTTATGAACGTCGACAACCGCAACGCCTACATTCGGCTGTTGGTGAACGGCCGACCCGCAACGCCGTTTAATATCGAAACCCTCGCATTTGAAGCAGACAACATGGTGCACCTAGACCGCATTCGCCAACTGTCCTACCTCCAATACGGCCGTCCCCGAGCGGAGATAGAAGCGGAGCTAGCAAAAAGTTTAATGATATAAGGCATATACTGCACAGTGTGTAGCTTGACGCACTACTAAATACCGCCGACACTTAACGTAAGCGGTAAAGCGCATAATTTTTATATGGCAAAAGAAGGCGTTCCAAAAAATAAAAGTAAAAATAGAGAACTATCCGAAACAGAACTGGAGGCCCAGGAAATAATGGCTATGAAAAGTGGGTTAGTAAGAGTTGAGTCAAAGTCACCAGCTGAGGTCCCAGCTGCTCAAACAGAAGAAAAACCCGCATCTCCTGCAGAAGAACCACTACCAGATACGCTGGAAGACTTGTTGACTGACCAAGCCCCTGCTATAGAAGTAAAACCTAAAAGAAAAACAGCCCTAAGGAAAAAAGCTGTTGGAAAAGTTGCCTCACCTCAAGATACAAAAAATGATTTTGCTGAACATTTTGGCGACTCTTTTGCAGGGGATCAATTTACTGATGAGCAGATTGCAGAGCGAATTGCTGCACGAGAATTTGAGAAAGAAAGACTACTCAAGGAAAAAGCTTTAGATGAAGAAAGAGCTCAGGATTTACAAGATGGTTTTATTGTAGGCGACCCAGTCCCAGATACACCGGAAGCTAAGGTTGAAGACCCTGTTACTACTCCCGATATAAAAGCTGAAGCGAAATCGGAAACAATTTCGGGTGAGCCTGCAGACGCTTACGAGGCTTTGAAGGAAGGTATTGCTTCACAACCAGCTGTGGACCCGGTTGCAGAGCAGTTTGCAAAAGATGCCTCGTGGCGGGGTATTCACCCTGAATATTTTGTTGATGGCGAAAAGGAACCTGCACCACCCCAGTCTTCGCATACCCCAGACTCAGAAGGGTTTAAAAATCTACATGGCAAAGATTTTACAGATGCACTCAATAATGCTGAGTCATTAGAGTCAGAAAAATCATCACCAAATATATCACTCGAAGATCTACACAAACACACGAAAGATAGAGAGGCTAAAATTGCCGCTGAAGGAGTAGAAAAAGGTGTTGGTGAAAAAGGTTTAACATTCATCCGTTCTGTTGGGGAATGGTATAAAACTCAACCGACTTGGAAAAAGGTAGCTTTTGCCGGAAGCATGATGGGGTTGTCAGTCGCGGGCGGCGTGTTCACAGGGGGTGCTTTAGGGGTAGCGTTGATTTCAGCTGGTATGACAGGGTCAGCATTTAATCGTGTTGCAGCATCAGCTGCAGCCTTTGTAACTGCAGAGGAGCTATCGAGACGGTTTTGGAAAAGCGCACGAGACAAGAAAAATAACCCGCTGATCAATCGCAATGTTGGAGCGGGCCTTTTTGCTGCAGTACTCGTTGGAGCAATGCCTACAATAATGCGCGAGTCTGGCGCAGGTGCATTTATGGGGCATAATTTGTCCTTAGCTGGCAGTTGGTTGTCGTCGCACTTTAACCCAATTGGGCCGGCAGCGTATGCTGCCGAAGCCGCAGTAGGTGTAGAGGTGCTACAAGACCTACCACTTTCTGAAACCCCAACACCAGTTAGTAGTGTTGATTTTGCTGCTTCGGAGCAGGGAGGTGCTTCAACTTCGAAAGCCGCTCCTTTAAAAGTGTCTATACCGGACAGTGGCAACAACATACCTGGAGGGTTGGAGAGTTCTGTTAATTCTAACTCTGAGCAGTTAATGCAGGCTAGTTCGGAGGTTAATAACCTTACCCCTGACATTACAGTGCCAAAGGGAAGTGATGCGTGGACTGAGATACTCAAGAGTTTGCCCAAAGACCTGTCGCCCCAAGGCCAACAAAACATGACGGGGAATATCGAGGCGTATTTGCGAGCACATCCTGACTTAAACCCCGATATCAAAGATATTTCAAAAATTAAACCGGGTACCGTTATTAAACTGCCACCGGCCAGTGAAATGGCAAATTGGCACGACAAAGCCGTTACGCGATTTGGAGCTGCTTCGCCGAAAGCCGCTCTAAGCTCTGCTGTGCATGAAATGAAGCCCGCGCCGAAGCTGCCTGTTCCACTACAGGACCTACCTCTTCCGCCGCGTCCCGCTCCATTTCCCGCTCCTATCGAAGCTTTCAAACCTGCAGCACCAACGCCTCCAATTCATATCGCAACGCAACCACCAGGGGTAGATTATAGTGCACCCGCATATTCTCCAAATAGTACTTCAATGCATGATTTTTATTCGCCAAATAGTCAGCCTAATTACTATGGGGCGGGTGGAGGTAAAGTGCCACATCCTGCAATTCGAGTTGAGCCCCACCAAATACTCCCAGGCACCAGCGCACAGCAGGCTCAGATAGCTACTGGTCTGCACGCCCAGCGTCCAAACTTTGCCCCGATGCAGGCTCCTGGCGTAGCTATACCCGAGCTTACTCCGCACGATGCACTGAATAACTATGTGCAAAATGCTTTTCCAGCAAAAGGGTTTATGGCTCTATTTACAACTGAGACGGGAATCCCTGACGCTTGGAACAATGTGGGCCATATGAAAGCCTCCGAAATTTTGGATCCTGAAAAAACCGAGCAGCTGCAAGGCATGACTAAAAAGGTTGCTCTCAGAATGAGTCGTGATGTTCAAACTGTGCTACAAGCTGCGCCAGACATGCGGGCATCTAACGCCACAGTGCAGCAAATACTCGAGGAAGGGTTTAGAAGGAAAATACTAAAAACTGCTTAATAGATCTTATTTACAAAAACTATGCCAATAGACAAAATACAAGCGATGTTAGCAGAGCAGTTGGGTGTGGCGGACGCGACGCCCGAAGTGCAGGCGGCGGTCATAGACGAAATAGGCGGCTTGGCGCTGCAGCGACTCACGATGCTCATATATGCGCAGCTGTCGGAGGGGGACCGTACGATTTTCGAGACGCTCAGCGAAAAGCACGACGCGTCGGGCATGCAGGACTTTATAAAAGAGAAAGTGCCAAACCTCGAGTCGCTCACGCAACAAGCTATAACGACCGAAATAGCCGCCTTCAAAGAGTTTAGAGACACCTTGCCCCAGGACTAGTGGCCTTCGGAGTGGTCCTTTTGGAATTCCTGGAACGCTTGGATAAACGCCTGGTCCGTCCAGCGAAAGTCCGACCTACGCAAATCTCCTTTTAACCCTTCCTCGAACTTTTCTTTAAGTATGTGTTTAAAGTGGTCGTTTTTCTTTGCGAGGACAATTGAGGCTTCCTCAAGTTTTTTCATCAACTCGTTTCGAGCTCCTTCGCCACTAAAAAATCTCCCTTCGTTGCCTACTATTTCTTCAACGAGTACACGGCACGCTTCGACAGCTTCGTCCGGCTCTTTTTCGGCATGTGTTTCGATTGTATGGGGCTCTTCGTGACCTATTTCCTCTACAGAAGCTTCAGAGGTATGTACTATGTCGTGCTTGGGTGTCGAATCTTCGCCGTGATGTTCTTGCGCAGGTTTTGGTGGCCTTTCAAAATTTTCCATAATTGTTTCAACTAAACAGGTAATCACTAAAGTATACAATATTGGCGGAGGCGGAGAGATTCGAACTCTCGGTGGGTTGCCCCACACAGACTTTCCAGGTCTGCGCACTAGACCGCTATGCGACGCCTCCGTGCAGGCTCAGTTATCGCACGTTTAGCTTACTTTTTCAATACAGCTGTTTCTTATCCACAAAAAATGAAACGTTTTACAATATGTGCTGATACAATGCGTGAGCTTCATGGAAATTTCACATATCATAGGTGTCACTATTTTCTCTTTTAGGAAAAGAATAGGTAGATTCCTATATATAGGTAGCGCAAGTTTCGCAGTTCTTGCACTATTGTTTGTCTTATACACACAAACGCAGCCAAAAGTCCTGGCGTCTCTACAACCTGAAACCATAGGGTTGGGTCAAGGTGTCGCCGCCTGCTTTAGCAGTACCGGCCTAACTTGCGCCAGTGCCGGAGTTATTTCCTATCCCGTTTCATGGGATGAATGCAGTCATAAGCTTTCCGACGCGTCATTTGCTTTGTTTATACAAGATCCAAACGGCCAATTGGTACGAATCTCCGGTCAAGCCTGCAGTGGATCTACTGTCCTAACCTTTAATGCAACCATGCCAAACTCCTATGGTTTGTGGATACAAGGAGAACAAAGTGGTACCTATTTTGATATTATTCCCGGT
>JAYVXZ010000056.1:0-2088 GCA_043784715.1 Candidatus Adlerbacteria bacterium | reverse complement strand
GAAATGTGGTTCCGGCACAAGTGGTTGACCTCGGTTTTTCGCAAGGGGGTCGTATTTCTCGTGAGTACGCTGCGGTTGGAGATTCGGTGTCGGAAGGGTCGCTTATCGCAGAAGTTGAAAATGGCGATACTCGCGCGGTCGTGTCTGCAAAGCTTGCGTCGCTTCAACAGCAGCAAGCAAACCTCAATTTACTCCTCGCAGGTACTCGTCCCGAGCAGTTGGCTGTAACGCAGTCCCAGATTGAAAGCGACAAAACAGCGCTCGTACAAGCAAACCAAGGTTTGCAAAATGCGATACAAAACGCTTACACGACAAGCGACGACGCAGTGCGCAACAAGGTCGACCAATTCATCAGTAATCCGCGAAGCACATCGCCGCAGCTTTCTTTTACTACAAATAACTCTCAACTTCAGACAACCACGCAAAACGACCGCCTCGCAACAGAAGCTTTGCTTGTGGGTTGGCAAAAAGACGTGAGCGCATTGGACCAAAGTTCAATGGTAAGTGCTGCGCAAACAGCACAATCAAATTTGTCGTCTGTTATGAAGATGCTCACAGACGCGAATGCGGCATTAAACGCTGCAATAACTAACCAAACAGTGACGCAAGCTGATATACAAGGATATGTTGCTAGTATTTCAGCCGCTCGTTCCAGTTTGAACGCAGCTATGTCGTCTATAACGACTGCAGTATCTGCACAAAAGAATGCTGCCGCTGTGCTCGATAAGGATCAAAAAGGGCTTTGGCTTGAAAAGGCCGGCGCTACAACGCAGTCGGTTGATGTAGCTCGCGCGCAAGTAAGCGCCGCTCAAGCAGACCTGCAAAACGCACAAGCTCAGTTGGTCAAAACGCAAATTGTGGCTCCATTTAGCGGCGTTATTTCCAAGATGGATGCAAAGCGCGGCGCTATAGCGTCTCCAAATACACCCGTGGTATCACTCATTAGTCGCGGTACCTTCCAAATTGAAAGCCATGTGCCGGAAGTTGATATTGCAAATGTAAAAGTAGGGAACGCTGCGAGCAGTACGCTCGATGCATACGGCCCTAGCGAATTCTTTTCTGCACATGTGGCCTCAATAGACCCGGCGCAAACAGTTATCAATGGCGTCTCAACATACAAAACGACGCTCGTGTTTGATGCAAAAGATGAGCGAATCCGCTCCGGTATGACAGCAAGTGTAAGCATCCAAACAGGAGGCGTACCCTCAGCGATTGTTATACCGCGTGGCGCTGTGTATGACCACAATAACCTAAAGATGGTGCAGCTTATGCAAGGAAAAAAAGTTGTAGACCGACCGGTCACCATGGGTCAGTCCTCGCTTGGTAACGTGGTCATAGTGTCGGGCCTCACCGCCGGCGATGTGCTTATACTCAACCCGGACACTACTAAGTAATTATGTTTTCGCTTCTTAATTTTCGCGTTGGATTTTACTTAGCGTACCGACAAGTAAAGCGCTCAAGCAAATGGACGACGGGACTCATTGTGTTTGTGATGCTCCTGACCTTCCTAAACCTTGTAGTCGTCACTGGCGTGCTCGTGGGACTTGTGGAGGGGATTAATGAGTCGTATCGCACGCAGTTTATCGGCGACGTGGTTATCTCTTCGCTTGATACCAAAACCTCGGTGGAACATAGTCAGGAAATTTTGACGTTTGTGAAGTCTCTGCCGCAAGTCTCTGCCGTGTCTGCGCGCTACTCACAAGGTGGTACGGTGGAGTCAAACTATAAGACTCGCGTGAATAATCAAATTAAAGCCGAGTCTAGCGGCGTAACGGTGTTTGGTATCAACCCAGCCGCAGAGGATGCATTAACGCACATGTCCACGCGTATTATTGAAGGCAGCTATCTTGAGCCGGGTGACTATGACCAAATACTTATTGGGTCAGAGTTGTTGGCGAAGTATTCGTTCGGCGGTTCCCAACCGGGCATAACGCCGCTAAAAAACGTTGGCCCGGGAAGCGTGGTGCGCCTCACTGTTGGGAGTGTCACGCGGGAGGTGAGGATAAAAGGCGTTATGAAAAGTAAACTTGCTGAACTCTCCTTAGGTGTCTTTATGGTCGACACACAGCTGGCAACCTTGCTCAATGA
>JAYVXZ010000055.1:0-2106 GCA_043784715.1 Candidatus Adlerbacteria bacterium | reverse complement strand
CCTCAATCAACGTCATAGACGCTGTAAGCCGGTCTGGTAGGTCCGTGACATACCACTCTACCCGCTTACTGAGCTCGGTCATCTCCTCTATAGCGCTCTCTATCTCGTCTTTAAAGTCCATCCACTGGCCTTCTGAAACTTTGAAAGTTATGTATCTCATTTAGATTCCATCTGAATTAGCATGTCGATGTAGTGGCGAGCCTTCTCTAAGTCCTTAACCCCATCTTTCGCCGCGTAGCGGCATACGTACTTAATGACGTTGCCAGCCGCGAAGCTGATTTTATTCTTATGAATAAACTCTATCGGCTGAATAGCGAAGTCCTTGTAGTGCGTGCCTCCTATCTGGGAATCTAGGGCCTTCTGTTTGAAAGCTACTTGGTCAGAGACTTCCGTTTTGCAGTAGACGCAGGTGCAGCCTTGTACTTGAGTTTCGTAGTGTCTAGCGCTCACGAGATACGCCCCAAGCCGGTGCAGTTCTCGCACCCAGATCCTTGTAAGACTGTATATAGATGCCCGTCTTTATCTTGCTTGATAAACGGAGCATCCTTAACCGTGTGGCCGGTTCCTTCGCAGTTAGGACACTCTTGCGAGTGTGGAATATCGAAAGGGGAGCGCTTCATGTTTTTACCTCGTCCAATATAACGCCGCGTTGGATAACCTCATCATTACCTATATAAAAGCACTCTATAGCTCTATTGTCTTTTATACCGAAGCATACGTAGGGCAAGTGAGCGGACATAGAGGGTACCTTGACAACTTTAATGATCCAGTTGCCGTCAGTGTCGCGATACAGTAGCGCTGAATTCTCGGTGAAGGGCGCGGAAGGCGACCGCGTTACATCGTCAAACTGTGTAGCAGAGACTGGACTACACCCGGTCACAAGGAGCGCTATTAAGACAAGGGTAGCCGTGATTAATAACGATCCTACCGCCGCGTGCGCTATAGCCCAACTACTTACAGAATCATCCTCGGGGTGCATCATGTCACTACCTCTGTACTACTTAGTCCAACTAACGGGTATTGTTTTTCCAACGGAATACTCGAAACCTTCTTTTCTGGCCCAGTCAGAGTATCGCGCCAGGTGCTTTTTAGTGATCCAGTTGTCCGATGCAAAAAGGATGCGGATAGGTGGATTTCCTTTACCTTGGGGGTCAACCGATTTGGCGTAAGCTGCCAAGCGAGTTCTGTTAGCGGATGTAAGACGCCCCTTTGCTTCAATGTATCCACCAGGAGTACAGTTAAAGTCTGGAGTGTAGCGAGCGCTGCGGCTAACTCGGGCTGAGCCACACTCTCCACATTTGCTAGAACGAATCGGAAGCTCGTAGCGGAAAGTATTAGGTTCGTATTCATATTTGATTCCTCGTGCATCTAAGTCCTTTGCTATTGCGTGTTCGAATCCCGATCTAAGCCCGGCCGCTTTCGCGTACCGGCGTGCTTGCCCCCGCTTTACTTTGGCGGCTGCCATATTTGCCCAACCTTCCTGCGGATGTGAGTTAACCGGGCCGCCTCTAGTGCGTACTCTAAGCCTTTATCACTATACATTTTAGTATAGGCTTCAAGGACACGTTTCCAGCACTCGGTGGGAGTCTTAGCACCGTCTAGCAGCTTCTTGGCCCCTACAGGGCCGACCCCCTCGATTCCAGGAATGTTGTCTCCCGCGTCCCCCGATAGCGTTTGCTGGTAGTGATACGTAACTCCTTGTTGAGGAGTGACTTCGTACGACGTTTTATCAACCCAGTTGTAATGATAGCCCGGTAGTTGGTCTAAGTCCTTATCGATGTGAACCATAGTCGCTTGCTTGTCGGTAGAAATAGCGACGCCTATAGCGTCGTCGGCTTCTTCACCTTCGGCGAATACTGCTCCGTGAACTTCAATAATTCTCCGTTGTAAGGCTTTGAAATGAGTTGGCCGAGTCTGAGCATCCCGATTGCCCTTGTATTTTGCCCGGTTTGCCAAGCCGTCACGAAAGTTACCGACGCTAGGAGTAAGATATAAAGTGCATTGCGATTTTGTTGCATTACAAGCCTCCAAGATTCCTTTAAGAAATAAATCGAGCATTAAGTTGGCGTTCTCTACAGGCTCTAGTTCCTTGCGGGACCAGACAAA
>JAYVXZ010000054.1:0-2110 GCA_043784715.1 Candidatus Adlerbacteria bacterium | reverse complement strand
ATCAAACGAAAAAGTACTCCACCTTATTAAAGATCTGCTTATAGCCGACCCACAAAAAGAAATTATTTTACTTGTCACTTCCGCAGGCGGCGCATCAGGAGTCGGGATGAGTTTTTATGACAGTATTCGAACCGTATTTCGTCCGCGCCTCGTCACCATCGGATCAGGCGATGTAGACTCCTCGGGCGTTATCCTTTTCCTTACAGGTGAAACTCGTTTTGTAACCAAACACACCACAATGCTCCTACACTTAGCCGGGCGAACTTTTGAAGATTCCAAACGCTTGACCGCGCACGACATGGAGATGATGGCAAAAGAGGATCGAATAAAAGACGACCAGTATGCCGAAATTGTGTCTGACAATTCTCACGGCAAGCTTACACAAAAGGAAGTGTTGGAGATGATGGAAAAAGAAACACTCTTGACTCCCGCAGATATTCTCACGTTCGGACTTGCTGATACTATCCTTGAGTAGTTTTGTATGAAGAATTTTTCTTGAGCTTAATCTCTCCTTAATGTTACGTGCGCTACAGTTTGCACAGGTCGCACATTATTCGCTATTAAAAAGTGTAATAACAAATATTATGGCTAACGAAAACAACAACAGTGACAAGCGGGGCTTTGCAAGTATGGATCCGGAAAAGCAACGTGAGATAGCGAGTCAGGGCGGAAAATCTGCGCACGCTAACGGTAATGCGCACGAATGGGACTCTGACGAAGCGCGTGCTGCAGGGCGAGAAGGAGGTAAAGCTTCTCATAAAGGCGACTCCAAAGACTCCGAAAACACAACTGAGTTGACAGACACTCCAGACATGACTAACGAATAACTAGTCGCAAAAAATACCCGAATCGAAAAACCGCCCTGAACTATTCTTTTGGGCGGTTTTTCTTGTGCTAATTTTTTTCTATCGAAACTATTTTACCGTCGTCCAGACGTGCTATTTTTTCGGCCAATTTTCCATACTCTTCTTCGTGGGTCACCATGATTATCGTTTGGCCTTTTTGATGCAGCTCTTCAAAAAGTGCCATGACTGTTTGCGACGACTCGCGATCGAGGTTGGCTGTGGGTTCGTCTGCAAACAAAATATTCGGCCTGTGCGCTATAGCGCGCGCAATGGAAACGCGCTGCTGCTCGCCGCCGGAGAGTTGAGACGGCAAGTTACCAAAACGATGTCCCAACCCAACGCGTGTGAGCGCTTCTTGCGCTAACTGCATAGTTGCCTCCGTTTTACGATTTTGCATCATGAGCGGGACTATCACGTTTTCAAGTGCGGTGAGTTCGGGCAAGAGTGCGTAGTCCTGGAAGACGTACCCAAATGTGTTAAGTCTAAAAAGCATTTTTTCGCGTTCGGACATTTTATGCGCATCTTTGCCGTCGACAATAATTTCGCCGCTCGTGGGAGTATCCAGCAAACTTAACTGATACAAAAAAGTAGACTTCCCTGCGCCGGAGCGGCCCATAATAGCCACCCACTCACCGGTTTGTACGGTAAAGTCGATACCTTTGAGTACCATCGTTTCGACGGGACCATTTTTATACGTTTTAATTATGTTTCGTGCGCTTATCATACAAGTTAGTTTCTTCCCAAAATCGAATCAAGGGCATTTTTTTTGACAACCATCCGTGCTGGAATATAGCCGGCTATGATAGTTGCGAACGACAAAAGTAGGACGCGAATCGCCGTGTCGGGAATGGGAGCGACAAGGATACCGTCACTAAATGGAAAGTCGATAGGGTTAGCCTGGAAAAAAGGCACAAGAAAGCCGTAAAGTATAAGGAGTCCCAGGCCCGAACCGATGAGTGCATACAGGAGGGCCTGCATCATATAGGAGATTTCGATTGCCGTACCATTAACACCGATGCCTTTGAGAATGCCGATAAATTTTCTACGTGTAAACGCGTTAATAAAAATAACAATAAAAATTGTAATAGACGCAACAATAAGTCCGATTGAGCTGATACCATTGCCAAGCATCGCGAACGTATTTTTTATATCGGCTACGCCTTGCGGGATAGACTCGGTAAACGTCTGTACTTTGCCATTCTCGCCTACGTTACTGCGCTTGAGTAGCTCACTAAACGCTATCGGGTCGGTACCCGGCTTGAGTC
>JAYVXZ010000053.1:0-2126 GCA_043784715.1 Candidatus Adlerbacteria bacterium | reverse complement strand
GGCCCGACCATGATCTGTTTATAGAGCTGGCCGCTGGTAGCAAGGTAGGCTTCGCGGCCGTAGTAGTCTTCAATCTTAAATACCGCAGCGCCTCCCTCGGCATCGCCACCGACAAGCACCGGCGCCTGAAACTCGGTAAAGCCTTCGGCACGGAGCGAATCGCGAAAGGTATTAACGATGGTCGCCTGCACTCCGAAGATGTCGCGGGTGCGCTGCACGCGGAGCGTGAGCGGCAGGTTGTCGAAGTGGGTGTCGAGGTTGATGTCAGACGTAATATCAAACGGCAGCACCTCGGCCTCAGAGAGCACTTCAATAGCGGTAATCTCAAGTTCAATGTTGCCGTTCTGCACGTCTCGGCGCATCTTTTCGGGCCGCTCATTCACTTGCCCTGCGACGCGCACTACCCACTCCTGCTTGAGGGTTTGAGCAACTTCCAAGACCTCGGGCTTGCCGAAGACGACTCCCTGTACGAGCCCCGAGCGGTCTCGAAAATCAAAAAAAGCCATCTTGCCCTGGTTGCGCGCGACATCCACCCACCCCTCGATGCTCACCGCCTGGCCGATCTTTGTATACAAATTTCCTATGAGTGTTCGTTCCATAATTATTTTTTCTCTTCCCTCTCGAGCCTTTTATCTTTAAGAAAAAGGTGCCCGGTAAAGAGTTCTGCCAGCCAATAAAATAGTTCCAGCATACAAGTTTATAGCGTTACTCCGATCTTTTTTCGCACCTCTTCCATTTTGGCTGACGCAATCGTGCGCGCCTTCTCCGCTCCCATCTTCAAAACCTCTTTCACATCATCATCTGAAATAGATTCGTATTTTGCACGCATAGGAGCAATGATCGTTTCGAGATCCTCGGTCAGCCTCTCTTTGATTATCTTGCTTTGCCCGAGATTCTCTTCATAAAAGGGGTCGATGTCGGCCGCCGAAAGAATGCTGCTGTGGATGCCATGCAGCACCATCGGCTTGGAGCCATCGGAGTTGGTTACGATGCTCATGACTGCCTTTGCTATCTCCTCTTTTGTGCCAAACAGCGGAATAGTGTTCTTGTAGCTCTTGCTCATCTTATCGCCGTCGGTGCCGGGCACGATTGCTACGCTTTCCAAAATCTTTTCCTTCGGCTCGATAAAAGTTTCTCCGTAAGCGTTGTTGAATTTATTTGCCGCTTCGCGTGCGTACTCCACATGCTGGCGCTGGTCTTGCCCTACCGGCACAATATCGGTGCCATAGAGCAGTATGTCGGCCGCCATGAGCATCGGATAGTTAAAGAGGCCGGCGTTTGCTTCCATGCCCTTCGCTACCTTGTCTTTGTATGCGTGCGCCTGCATCAAAAACGGTACGGTCACGAGCGACTCAAATATCCATGCAAGCTCGGTATGCTCCGGCACATCTGACTGCTTAAAGATGACTGCGTGCTCAGGGTCGACGCCTGCTGCCAGGTATGCGCGCGTAGTCTCAAGGATATTGCCGCGCAGCTCGGCCGGGTCTTTGAGGCTCGTTAGTGTGTGATAATCGGCAACCATAAGCATGCTGTCATACTCGCCGTACGTATCCAAAAAGGGCTTGAGAGCCCCAAAATAGTTGCCTATGTGGAGTTTGCCCGAGGGCTGCAGGCCCGTAAACATGCGCTTTTTAGCCATATATGCGTTAGTGTATCAGAAAATCTTTAGGGCCCAAGCGATTACCGTGTATATTGACAAAACTCTATAAATAGAGTATATTATAAATAGAAACAGAGGGAGTGTTCTTAAAAATGGTTACGAAAGAATCGATGACTGCGTTTGATCTCGGCCAAGCTCGACTTCATTTCAACCTAATGCTCAATGGCATCGGGGACGACATCGAGATCGGGCCGGACGTGGTCAAGTCATGTCTTAAGGCTGCCGGCAAAACGCTCGCCGACATCGGCACTTCAGAGGAAGGCCTGAAGCTCGCTCTTTTCAGGGGCAGGGTTGCACAAGCGATTTGCAATCTGAGGCTGGGGTTAATTGAGAACCACGATGCCTGTGTTGCCCTGATTGATGCAAATCTTGCCAAGATCGACGGCCTCACGCTCGCTGACATGGGTACCTCGGCAGACGAGCTCCATGCCTTGCGCTATCATGGTTACAAGATGCATGCATTGCG
>JAYVXZ010000052.1:0-7194 GCA_043784715.1 Candidatus Adlerbacteria bacterium | reverse complement strand
GCCGTTGCTACCACAAGTAACATCGTTTGGTCTGGCAACACTCTCGGCACTTCAGCTGTTGGTGCAACAGACTGGGCAAACGGCTTCAGCCTCGTTGGCTTGCCTTCCAATGGTCTCAATCAGACCCGTTCTCAGTAATCAGCTCTTTCTTTAAGAAAGAAGGACTTGGTCTAAGAACAAACAAAACCCCCTCGAAAGAGGGGGTTTTGTTGTATGAGTAAAGTATTTGTAAAATTATGTAAAGTAGGTCTGACCCTACTGATTCCTTGCACAGTGTGTAGGCAGACGATACACTAGGTTTATGCAAAAAAAGACTTTAGCGATACTTGTATTTGCCGTTTTTTTTGTTGGAGGTATGTTTTTTGTAACGCACAAAAGAAAAGTCGCTTTTGCACCAAAAAATAACATTACACCTGTGGCAACTTCTACTGTTGCATCTACTACTACGACTGATTTAGGGAATGGTATTAAAGTGACTGGTCCCGCAGGAGCAACGGTCGCTATAGAGTCCGTGGATACGCAGCAAGGACCAATCGCACCAAGTCTTAATCATACTGTTGTGTATACCTCGACGCTCCAGCCAGAAGCAATCGACGCGCTCAAAAAAAATATTGCATCAACTGTTACAGAGCTGAAAAAAAATTCATCGCAAGGCGTATATTGGCTGCAGTTGGGGCTCGATTACAAAATAGCAGGGGACTATAAAGCTGCTGAAAGTGTGTGGGTGTATATAACAAAGGCCTTTCCAAAAAACGAGGTAGCTTTTGCCGACCTCGGCGACCTGTACCAAAACTTCCTCAAGGACTATCCAAAAGCTGAATCAAACTACAAAAAAGCAATTGCTATAAAGCCCGACTATATTGATTATTACCGCGACCTTTACACGCTCTATCGCTATCAGTACAAAACTGACACGACCGCGGCGGCTGATATTTTGGCACAGGGGCTCAGTGCGAATCCTAATAACGCAGATTTGCTTACGCTTCAGAATACAAAGTAAAACATGAAAGGCATGGTACGCTTCATGGTATAGTCTTTGTATGAAATTTTCTGAGCAACTTGGCAAGTTACTGAATAAAACTAGTATCTTGGGGATGTTGGTAGCAATGGGTGGGGGAATTGTAATTGGGATAGGGTCTCGTGTAGCTCTTCCGACGGGTACGGCAAGTGTTATTAGTTCGTTTGAAAACCAGTTGCCTTTACGAGAAAACTCCAGCGTATATAAATACATAAACCCGCTTTTGTTATGTAACGCTTCGACTGCAATGCAGCCGGAAGAATTTAAGCCGCTCCAAGATAAGGTTGACGCATATGTCAGTAGCCAAAAAAAGTTAGGGAATATATCTAGTGCCTCTGTGTATTTTCGAGACTTAAAGGCAGGTCGTTGGATGATAGTTAATCCTATCGAGCAGTATAGTCCGGCGAGCTTGTTGAAGGTGCCTATTATGATTGCCATCTTTAAACAAGCGGAGTCTAACCCAAAATTTCTTAACAAAACTATTTACTATGACAGTTCGGAGGATTTGAACGCCATGGAAACATTTAAGCCACAGTATGCAATTAAACCAAAACAATCATATACCGTGCGCGACCTCTTGCACTATATGATCGCATACTCGGACAACAATGCTCTGAGGTTACTTGGGCAAAATCTTAACCAGAATTTTTTAAACGAAGTGTATAACGATCTTTCGCTCACGACCCCTTCAAATGACCCAAACGTAAGCTCTATGAGCGTAAGTGACTACTCGTACTTTTTCCGAATTTTATATAACGCGACATACCTTACACGAGAAAACTCTGAGGAAGCGCTAAAATTATTGCTAGAGCCTGACTTTAGTGAGGGTCTCAAGAAGGGCGTGCCACCTGATGTGGAGGTGGCTCAAAAATTTGGCGAACGCACTATATATACTGATGATGCACAGACTCAAGTTGAAGAGAAAGAGCTGCATGACTGTGGGATTGTATACTATCCATCCAACCCGTATCTTTTATGTGTGATGACGAGGGGAACAGATTTCACGCAGTTAAGCACTGTTATCCAAAATATCACAAGGATGAGCTATCTATCCATGAGCGCAGTCACCAGAAATAACGAGCAAAGCGGCCTAGTAAATGCAGGCTCGCTCAAATAAGACATGAAACGGTATTTTACTAAAACATTCTTTGTTTTCCTTGTCGGGTTTCTTTCTATTCTTTGTGCCGGGTACACTGTGCTTCTCGGCGCTGCCTACCTGCGTCCTTAGCCTCAAAATGCGCAAAGGACAGTCCTTTGCGCTTTGACAAGGTTGAGAAAACGAATTAGTGTACTGAGATTGGGGCCAGAGAAAGGGGGCAGTCTCGGTTTACCGGGACGTTAATGCTGTAAGGCACCTCCCGAGGTCGAACCACTCCCCCTAATATAGTAGTAATTGAGGCACTTCTTTTGCTATAACAGATTCGGGCTGGTCGCATCGACTTGCACTAACTAAGACAGAAGAGGAAGTACCTTACAAATCACATGGCAATTACACGAGCAAAAAAAGAAGAGATAGTAGCAAAGATGGCTGACATAGCAGCGAACTCCTCGACCATTGTGTTCGCTAAGTTTAAGGGCTTCCCGGTTAACGAACAAAACGAAATGCGTAAAGTCTTTCGTGCGCAAGAGGTTGGGTATACCGTCGCCAAGAAGTCGCTCGTCAAACGAGCGTTCGACGCGGCAAAATACGGCGGCACGATGCCCGCGCTTGAAGGCGAGATATCGATGACCTACAGCAAAGACGAACTTGCTCCTGCGCGCGAACTTGCGGTCTTTATCAAAAAGTTCCCCGAGCTCCTTGCTTTTGCAGGCGGTGTTTTTGGCGGCAAGTATGTCAGCGCCGACGAAATCAAAGCTATCGCCGCTATCCCGGGCATGCAGACACTCCGTGCGCAGTTCGTACAGCTTATCAATAGCCCTCGCCAACGCTTCGCAATTGTGCTCAACGCGAAGGCTGAGAAGGCAAAATAAATTAAAATAAAATGGCAGACGAAACAACAACAGCAGAGGCTCCCGTAGCAGCTGCACCGGCCGAAGCGAAGGCGGAACTCCCTTCGAAGTTTAAAGACCTCGTAGCCTCAGTCGAGAAGATGACTGTGCTCGAGCTCCACGAGCTCGTGAAGGCACTCGAAGGTCATTGGGGCGTATCAGCGGCAGCAGTCGCAGTTGCAGGCCCTGCAGCAGAGGCGGTAGAAGAGAAGACCTCTTTTGACGTAAAACTTATTGACTCAGGTGCGACCAAGGTCCAGGTTATCAAGGCAGTCAAAGACGCACTTGGCCTTGGACTCAAGGAGGCAAAGGACCTCATCGACGCCGTCCCATCTATGCTCAAGGAGGGTATGAAGAAGGAGGACGCCGAGAAGCTCAAAGCAGCAGTAGAGGCTGCAGGCGGCAAAATAGAAATGAAATAAATGTTCTCAGATTGTGCTCACAAAAATTCGGCACCGAAAGGTTGCCGGGTTTTTGTTTTGCTTTGGGCACTGTAGCCCTGCCTACCGGCAGGCAGGTTAAGCGAAGGAGGTGAAACCTTTTGTGCAGTAGGGGAGTAGTAATAGGTAGATAATCGCTCTTTTCATCCTCTCATCCTTCTTTCACCCCACCTCTTGTCTTTGCACAAGAGGTTCTTTTTTTGTTTTTTAGCCCTTCCAACATAGGCTTTGCTTCTTAAGGGGCTTTTGCGTAGAATACACGGGCATTACTGCAATATCCCGCAATGACTGATGGACTAGAGAAACTTTTCACAACACCCGCGCGAGTCAAACTCCTTCGGCTTTTTCTATTTAATCCAAAATTATCTTTTACACTTAAAGACATCGTGCTGCGTGCTCGCGTGCTCGACCGCGACGTAAAGCGCGAAGTGAACCTCCTTACGGCAGCCAAAATGATAGACCGCTCGACGCGCGGCAAGGGCGTCCGCTTTGCGCTCAATGCGAAGTTCGAATATACCGCCGCGCTCCAAAATTTGCTGCTCAATGCACCCAAGCGAGCCGACGACATAGTCAAACGAGTTCGCGGTGTCGGCACTATTAAAATGATTATACTCTCGGGCATATTCATGGGTGAATGGGAGGAGAGGCTCGATATTTTAATCGTGGGCGACAGGGTAAAGGAGCGTATGCTCCGTGAGCGCATTCGAGGTTTGGAATCTGAAATTGGCAAAGAGATACGCTACGCGCTCCTTAACAGCGAAGATTTTTACTACCGACTCAACATGAACGACAAGTTGGTACGCGACGTGTTGGACTATCCGCATACCGTCGTGCTCGACAAGCTTAATATCGGCATCAAATAGTCGGTACCCGCTCGATTGTAGGTAGGATATCCACATTGAAAATTGTAGCGGCACCGTAGCTTGCTACAATGACTGTGTCGATTACTAAACAACTAGTCTCTCATTTATTTTATGATTGTTCAGACAGGTGCGAGTGCGTTGCAGCAGTCGTTCTACAACTTACTGTGGAACACCGTGAATTTCCTTCCGGCGCTTTTGTTGGCTCTTATTGTGTTTATCCTGGGTTGGTTTCTTGCGACGTGGCTCGGGTGGGTCGTCGCCGAAGCTACTCGCGCACTTCGCGTCGACCATGCGCTCAAGCAAGCGGGGATAGACGACGTTGTCTCACGCGCCGGGTATCACCTCGACTCAGGTGCATTTGTTGGCGGTCTCGTTAAGTGGTTCATTATTCTTGTCTTCTTGATAGCAGCACTCCAAATTCTCGGCCTAACCCAGGTGACCTTCTTCCTCCAGCAAATCGTCATAGGGTATTTGCCTAACGTAATAGTCGCAGTACTCATCCTTCTTGCGGGGGCAGTCATTGCCCAAGTAGCTGAAGGTGTTGTCTCCGGTTCGGCGCGCGCAGCGGGCATAGCTGCAGCCGGGTTCGTGGGTACAATGGCTCGCTGGGCCATTTGGATCTTCGCGGTACTCGCGGCGCTTTCTCAGTTGCAAATTGCACAAGCGATTCTCCAGACTCTCTTTACGGGAGTGGTTGTAGCACTGGCACTGGCTTTCGGTTTATCGTTCGGTCTAGGCGGCCAGGAAGCTGCCGCGCGCTTTATTGAAAAGACGCGCGAAGAAATGCGAAGCAACCATACATCATAAATCACGTACGTGTATTTGTGCCAAAATCGCCTACCAAATTTTGGTAGGCGATTTTGCTATCCACACTCGACTCGCACTTGGTGTGAAAGACAAGTATAATTTGAGTATATGCAACGCATTTTCGCCGGAATCACTATTACTTTTGCCGCGATTCTTTTTCTTGTCGGCGGCACTTCGGTGCACGCGGCTGAACTTACTCCAGCACAGACGGCGGCTATTGTCGGTTTGCTGCAATCTTTCGGTGCGAGCGCCTCGACTATTTCGCAAGTGCAAGTGGCGCTTGGCGCTGCACCAACACCAGCTGCCCCAACAACGCAAACTCCTTCATCTCAAAATAATTCTTGCGTTACTTTGTCGCATACCTTGCGGTATGGTTCAACAGACAGAGTGAGTGGCAAGGAAGTGTCGAAACTCCAAACATTTTTAGGCGGCTCTATCAATGGGCATTTTGGTCCTGCAACAAAAAAATTACTTCAAGACTGGCAGCTCGCGCACAACATTGTTAGTTCTTCGCGCGTTTCTGGTTTTGGTGTAGTTGGGCCGCACACACGTTTAGGAATGTCTTGCCACGCATCTTCCACAGTAGTATCACCTTCGACACCCCCACCCCCACCCTCATCATCTCCGTCAACTGTGCAGCCGTCTGTGCAGGGAGTAATTTCTCCAACAAACGCCAACCCATCATCTGGTGTGCCTTCACATATTGTCCGACCGCGGCGTATTGGGCCGCTACGTGCGGGCACACCTCCGCCCGTACCCGTTACCCCTATTTCTACTTTTACAACAACCTCGACGTCGACTGTCCCGGGGGCGCCTGATGATGAAGTGCCGCCAACGACGCCTACTCCAGTTTCGACGCCAACGCCAACGCCTGCACCTGCGCCGGTTCCCGTTCCTACTCCTATACCTGTGCCTACACCAACTCCAACTCCCGTAATAACACCAACACCTGTGCCTACCCCAACTCCGACACCTACACCTACACCAGTAACTTCTGGTACGCCAACGTGCCAGCTTTCGCTTGATAAAACTTTCTACACGGTGGGTGACCCAATAGTACTAACTTGGAGAAGTTCCAACACTGCGTATGCGCAATTTGCTCAAAATCAATCCCTCATGTCGATGCCCGGAGGTTCTCAACTACCAAATGGTTCGGCTACGCTGCAAGCACTTGGTCCCGGCACCGCAAGCCCGTCACTTACCGTTCGAGGCACGTCCGTTTTGCAAGGGAGCGCTACCTGTGGCATTACTTTTTCTATCCGCGCAGTACAAACAGCAAGTCCCAGTGGCTCTATTAACCCGATAAGTTTGACCGCAGTCACTGCGTCGCAAGGTATCTCAGGTACTGCCCAAAATACTGCGAGTGTTGTACTCACTATCTCTTCTGGGACATCGCAAGTGTTTCAGAGTGCCACACTTCCTGTTACAAATGGGCAGTGGTCAGTAGTGGTTCCTGCGAATACCTTTTCAAAGGGCACGTTTGCTGTGGTACTGAAAACTCCCGGTGGTGTTAATTTAGCAAGTGGAAACCTCACCATTTCCGGCCAATAGAGCCTTATTTTGCAAGTTCCAGAGGTAAGTTTGACACCCCATACACTCTCCTATATACTCGTTAATGCGCTATGGTAATCACTACGAAGACGACCTAGAAGGGACAGTAAGCCAATAGGGTTGACTGGCCGCTTCAGTAAGGCGGCTTTTTCATTGCCAAGGCTATGGAAAAGTAGTAGCGGTGAAAAAGCAGAGCGCAAGAGTTCGATTCTTTGATAATTACATTCCATCGCACGACTAATTTCCCGTTTGGGTCTTTTCGACTTCGTGTAGATGGCAAAGAACAATCCTAGAAGATTGTTCTGACATAAAACAAATATTGTATTTTCTACTAAGCAAAGTAGAATGCTTCGAAATTTAGACAATTTCGAAGTGATTTCTTCTCTAATTAATTAGGGAAAAATCAAACAACAAATTATTGCGGTTCTTAAATTTCCATTTCTCTCTCACAAGAGAAAGGAAACAAATTAAGGGCGTATGGTGGATGCCTAGGCTCTGAGAGGCGATGAAGGACGTGGTAAGCTGC
>JAYVXZ010000051.1:0-7201 GCA_043784715.1 Candidatus Adlerbacteria bacterium | reverse complement strand
ACCATGTTCCACCGGGAGTAGGTGTGCTTCGTGACTTCCAGGAGGTTCAAGTAGAACCATCCAATCACGAAGGAAATAAAGAACGTCGGCAGCTCATACCCTTCCTGCTTCCACTTCCTCGAAAAGATGAGGGTGTAGGCAGTAGCAAAGATGATCGCCCCGAATGATACGGGGACCTGGTGACCAATCCTGGAAAGGCTGAAATTTGATAACCCTAGCAGGATGTAAGCGCATAGGCCGATGAAGGTACATCCGGCGAACGAAAGAAACGACCACATCACGTCTATGATCCAGCAGAGCAGCCCGTCAGGTTCGGGCCCGTCATCATCCTCATATCGGATTGACCCTATGTTAGTGTCCACGTAAGCCTCCTTTCAATTACTCCAAACGCCACATTAGCATGTTTTGTCAAATAGTACAAATAAAAAGCCGCCGAGTGGGCGGTGGTGGCTAGCCAAAGCAACGCGGCGTGCAGATGTCCCTACAAAGGTCGCACGGAGTTACAAAAAGAATTTTGGGCACTTTAAGCTGGTCCGGCCGAAGCAACGGTATATCGGTGAACACCCAGTCGGCAAATCCTTCAAGCCCAAGTGGCGGGAATTCAACCGCGCCAACTGAGCCGCTATTTCGAACTCTTCTATTGTTCATGATACGCTCCCCTTTCCTTTTGTACAATAACTACGTTTTAACTATGTGTCAATATCATTTATCTACTCGCCAAAAGGTTTTGCCGTCGGATTCGAATTCGACTGTCCCCTTTTGGTCGATTCGAAACACTTCTGCCCCAATGTCGGCGAGCCTGTCGAGCGCCTCTTGTGTCGGATGGTGATATTTATTTTTTGCTCCGACCGAGATGATAGCCCGTTTTGGATGTACGGCGGCAAGAAATGCGGCGCTCGAAGAGGTTTTGGAGCCATGATGCCCAACTTTAAGTATGTCGCTCTTGAGAGTTGTGGAGCTCATCGCGAGTAGGCGTGCCTCTACGTCCTCGGGAGCATCGCCCATGAGCATGATTGATGTCTGGCCATACACAAGCCGAGCGACAATGTTCCCTTCGTGCACTTTGGGCTCTGGCATAAACGTCACATCACTGTCGGGGTACAGGATTGTTAGTATCGCGCCACCACCAAGGTCCAGCACCATGCCTCGGCGCGCCAAGTAGCGCGGGATATGTTCGCTTAAAACTTCTTTTTCGAATGCGGCAACTTCCGGACCTTGATAGACAACGCCGGGCTCTATGACCGCGCCAACTTGGTAGCGTTTAAGAAGGTCAACAAAACCCGCCACATGGTCGGCGTGCGGGTGTGACTCCATAATTGCGTCAATTGAGTGGTCAAACATCGGCATCACCTTTGGCAACTCACGCAAAAGCGAGTTGTCGGGGCCGCCGTCTATCACCATTTGTACACCGGTTGGCGACTCGATATACAGAGAGTCACCTTGGCCTACGTCCATGACCACGAACTTTAGGTGTCCGCTGGGTGTTTGACTCAGTACGAATACCCACACGCCGACAGTAAAAACGGCAAGTGTCCCCACCACGAAAAGTGGGATATATCGCACATACGGCTTTAAAAAATCCACAGCGCGACTATACAAGAAAAACAAAAGCCCCGCGAGTGCTGCGGGGCGAGGAGCACTTAGTGGAGCACCGACACCTTCCCATCCTTGTCGAACCGATAGAGGTCCCACACCAAAGGAGGCAGCCCAACTTTGCTTAGAAGACGTGAGAATGCCCAAGCCCCGTAGAGAACCCACTTACCCGGATCAACGGTGAAGTATCCTGTGCCGATACGGAAGTCCCGAGCATATTTATGATGGCGATTATGCTGTGAGGCTTCCCCTACTGACAAAAGGCTCAAAACACCGAGGAACCATCGTGGGCTGTTACGCGAAGAGTTCGTAGCGAGGAACGGTTGCGGCCCCACAATGTGGCTAATCGAGTTTATCTGCCAGGTAAAGTGGTACTGAAAAATCAACCGCAAAAAACCAGCCACGAGAATGCCTCCCCAAAAATCTCCCCACAACAAGGCTATGAGCCCCGGGACAAGTATCCCTAAGACCATCCCGGCAGGCAGCATATAGTCGCTTTGCCATTTGACGAGCCGAACGACCATTTTTTCCGCAGGAGTAGTGCCTCTGAACATCCACACGGCTTCGCGCGCGCTCATCGGGGGAAGTTTGAAACATCCCCACAACATATGCGCCCAAAGCCAACCGTGGACGGGGCTATACGGGTCCTTTTCTGTATCCGTATACTGGTGATGTCGAACATGGAGCATCACCCATGCGTTTAGTGGCCCTTGCATCGTCGCAGCGAAGAAGAGAATGAGACATATGTGCCACACCAAAGCGGCTTTGTACGCCCGATGCGTATACAACGAGTGAGCACCAATTCGAATAGCGAAGTGACACAGGAAGAATATCCCAATTGCCAAGCTGACAGTGTACCCATTAAAGGCAAAATAGAGATATATACCTCCCACTATGCCAAACAGGTGTACTAGGCCAAGGAGGGAGATTGATTTCAAATCAAACCCAAGCTCCCACGCGTGCGCTGGTATTTTAACGAACACTATTACGTCTCCCAAAACTAAAGAAACTGAAGAAGAACTTTGTAACCTGCACAGATACTACCACTTGAAAATGAAGTCAAAAATTAAGTAAGGAACGGTCGTTTTATAGCGGAGTTAAAAATACCCCACCGTTTCCAGTGGGGTATTTTTGCAATGAAAGCCCAACCTATTTTTATTTTTTGTGGTTGTGCACCAGTGAAGAGATGCCTGCTACAACACCCATGGCACTTAAAATAAGGAGTGCAATGTTCGTGGTGGCTTCGCCTCCTGCGCCGGTGTTTGGTGTGCCGGGAGCTGTATCTTCGCCAAGTACTTCACCGGGGAACGCAGGGCTACTGCTCCCAGGAGTTACAGCCGGAGTACCAGTTGGAGAGCCTCCGCCAGTGCCGGGGTTGTTTACATATCCTACCGAGAGAGGCCCGGAGATTACGCCTCCGCCCCCACTGGAAACAGGTGCGGGTGAAGGAGAAGAAACAGGTGCCGGAGTAGGTGCTACAGGTGTTGAAGTTGCCCCACCGCCAGACGTGCCACCGGTTGAACCGCCTGACCCACCCGTGGGTGGTGTCGAAGTCGACGTTCCGCCGCCACTCGCACCAGGAGCCCGGTCCTCACCACCTCCAACGCCACCTTCTTCGGGTTCGTGTGCGCAAGTGACACTGACCGCGTCAATAAACGAGCCGACGCCGTTCGGGCGCCCTGCATCAGTAAAGTCGACGCGAGTGTTCGATGTAGTCGCGACTAAAGAGTAGGTGTGGAGGCTCCAGGTGGTCATGAGAGGGTTCACGCTGGTTGCCATGACTGTATCCACCACATGCCCGCCCCAAGCGACTACAACGCCATTGTCGGTAATGTCCGTGTCGTCCGGTCGTGGAGAGAAAGCGAACGAAAGCTTGTACGTGTCGCCCGGGATAGTTGGGATAGTTTGGTAGAGATCGATCGAAGCGGGGTATGGCTGAGAAGGTGCGCTTGGTCCCGGCCAGTCAGTGTCGAGTTCGGCATATTGGTTGCCGCCGAATGGGTAGCCCCAGCCGTCGTGCAAAGCTGATTGCAGCTCCAAATTGGCCACCGTCGGTCGAGTCTCGCCGTTAAAAGTCGTGACCGGAGAGGTCCAAGCAGCTTCCCAGCCACCAAGTGCGGGGCCCGAAGGGAAAATGTCCCAAGTAGCCGGGTTCGTAACGACCGGCGTCTCAAATGAGCCATTTTTGATAAGTTCTACCGAAAGCGGGCACAAAGCAGTATCAAACCAAGCGTGGGTAGCGTGAAGCGGCAACAGGATGCCCGTCACTATATACAGCGTTGCCGCCAAAGCCCCCATTCCCCTTTTTGTTTGTATATACATGGTAATTCTTTATTAATAGGCTCAGGGCACATCTATAACACACTTTTTAATTTTCTGCAAGTCTTTTGCGTGCGCAACCAGCATCATAGAGGAAACACAAAAAAATGCTATGGTAAGAGCGATTAGCAAATAACTTTCAAACAACATGACTTACGAAGAGAGGAAATTCAATCTGCCAGAGCTCGATGGTATTTCAAAAGAGTCGGTTGACCAACATGTGGCGCTCTACGCTGGCTATGTAAAGAATTTTAACGCCATGACCGCGCTTGCCAGCGAGCTTATGAAAGACTCAGAGAAGAACACTCACGCAATTTCCGAAATTATGCGCCGTCGCCCGTTCGAGTTCGACGGCATGCGCCTTCACGAATACTACTTCGAACAGTTCGAGGGTGCCGCGAAAGCGTTTGACCCTGCGAGTACTTTAGGCGCGGCTATCACAAAGCAATACGATAATCCGGACTACTTGATGATGGAGGTCAAACAAGTGGCAATGATGCGCGGCCCCGGCTGGTCTATCCTCTACTTCGACCCGGTGGCCAAGCAATTTTTGGTCGGCTTTAGCGAGCAGCAGCACCAAGGCCACTTCGTCTCGCTTCCCGTCATACTTGCGCTGGACGTTTGGGAGCATACCTTCATCCTCGACTACGGCGCCTCAGGCAAAGCAAAATACGTCGAAGCCTTCTTCAAAAACCTCAACTGGAGCGTGGCGGAGGAGCGATTTACTGCGCTTTCGTCTAAATAGAAACTTTATATTTTTGATATCGCCTAACCGCAAACCAGGTTAGTGGAATGTAGATTGCGACAAGGAACCATGGGGAGAATTCGCTTATGACGATGGAGCCTAGTGGGATTGAGGCGGCTGTGTTCGCGACTAATATCATCCATTTTAAAAGGAGGTCAGCGGCGAAGGCGGGTACGAACCCGAGGAGTGGGGAGACGAGGCCTAGCAAACCCGCTACGAAACCGAGCAGCATTGCCAGCGGCACGACCTCGAGCCCTAACACATTAGCGGGTACGGATACGAGAGACAGTACGCCGGAAAAATAGAGCAATGCAGGAAGTGTAAAAATTTGAACCGCTATGGTCGAGGCGGCGGTGGAGCGTATCCACTCGCGCTTTTTTGCCCATTTTGGGAGTTTTTGCTCGACCCAGGGTGACAGCGTGATAAGCCCGAAGGTTGCGAGCACACTCAGGATAAACGAGGTGTCATACAGGAGCGCCAGCGGGTTCCAGAGTGCCATAGCGGCCGCCCCCACGCACAGACTACGAAGCGCCACCGCGCTACGGTGCATATATCGTGCGAGGAGCCCGATGAGCGCCATAAAAAGCGCGCGCAATGTGGCCGACCCGGCGCCGGTCATTAGCGCAAACAGAATCATCAACACTCCTCCGGCGCCGAGCCCAAGCGTGCGCGGCAAAAACGACAGTGCGCGAAACATAGCTTCGGACACGACCGCGATGTTGTAGCCCGAGAGCACAACGACGTGGACCAGCCCGCTTTGGACAAACGTTTTGGTCATGGATTTCGGGATACCGTGCTTCTCGCCCAATAAAATCCCTTCCATCAAAGAGCCGTCAGGCTCGACGAACTGCTGCTCGAGAGACTTTTCGAACGCGTGTTTGAGCGCGAACAGTGGTCCGAGCACCGACCATCCTCCCCTTTCCACTTTTACCAGTGTCGCCCGCGGTACTATCGCAGACACTCCGTGCGCGCGCAGATAGTCTGGGTAGTCAAAGGTATGGCCGGTGTCGATGAGGAATGCTTTTGGCGCCTCGATTTTCCCTTTCACCACCACCGCGCTGCCGTACGACACTTGTTCTTCGCGAGACATTAACACCAAGAGCTCGCCCGTCGCTGGAGCATTGTTTATTTTCGCCACTTGCACCGTTACGTGGAGCGAGGTGTCCCGGCGGTCCGGGTCATCGACGACTTTTCCTTCAACTTCAGCTGCGTGGCCGATATATGTTTGGAGCGTTTCGGCATTCTCCGCATGTAGCACCTGCCTCGAGCGAAGCACCCCAAGCAGTACCGAGACAAGGACTATAGCCAAAAGGAAAAATAGAGGCTTCCGGCTAAGCACTCCCACACCAACCATGAGTACTGAAACTCCAAGTACTACGAAACATATAAAAATATCCAGCGGATACAACAATCCGACTGCGACACCAAGGCACAGCGCCCCGGATACTATATATACTACTGAGCCTGGCACAGCCCTGTTCTACCAGACTATTTGGGTGTTGAGAACTCTTTAATAATATCCGCTTCGTCCTGCGTTGAAATAGACTTTTTATATCGAGCATTCTTCCCTTCGACTCTTTTTTTGCATTCGTCCCACGTTTTGTGAATTTCAACGACGCCTGCTACGGCGCTAATGTAGGAGTATGCTTTTGTTTTAGAGCGCGTTCGCGAGTCCGACTTCTCCTGTTTTTTTATAGCGTCGTGCGCGACCGTTTCGAGGTCGATACCATATAGCAGGCGTGGACCATTGTACAACACCAAGTCTTTTTTGAGCGCCAAGAATGTTGCTATCGTGTCTGCGCGTTCGTTGCCGGGAATGTTTATGTGTCCGCCGACGTTCTCCCAGGTGAGTTGTCGCGTGAGGGGTTTGAGTACCGCCAAAAAAGGTTCCCATATGTCTCGGTTTGAAACCTCTTTGTTATCAAGCGTCTTCCAGTCGCGTTTGTGCCAGCCATGATGCCACTTGGTCGCACCGTTGATAACGTACGCCGAGTCGCTTCGCACGACTATTTGTTGTTCAGGAAGCGACGCTGCGAACATGAGCGCTTCAAAAACCGCTTGAAGTTCCATACGGTTGTTGGTCGTGTTTGCTTCAAACCCGCCAAGCTCGCTCACTTGCTGGTCGGTAGCGACGATAGCCCCCCACCCCCCAGGGCCGGGGTTGCCTCTGCTTGAGCCGTCGGTATAAATCAAAATATTTTCCACTGATGAAGTATACCCTAGTGATGTTTCATTTTCTTGTATAATGCCTCTATGCAGAGCAAAAAGCTTTCTATAGGCACTTTGGTGGCGCTCCTCGCCACTATACTTTTTGCTACCGGCGCTTTTGGTATGCACAAGAAGGATGCGCTTGTGAAATCAACTCAAAAATCTCCCGAAGCGTCCGCGCAGATTCCGGTCGCTACGACTACGCCATCCCGTTTGCGGCTGCGCGCCGCACGAATGTGCCGCACGCTGGCGTCGATCTTCGGCAAGCTCGCCTCGACCGCACGCAGCAACATCTGACCGCTCTGCGTGATCTCGACATGGCGGGTGCCGCGCACG
>JAYVXZ010000050.1:0-2179 GCA_043784715.1 Candidatus Adlerbacteria bacterium | reverse complement strand
TTCGAGTTCGACAAATTCCTGCAGGCTACCACGCAGGCAAAGGAAATTGGGATGAGCATCTTGCGACTCTTCGCGCTCCTCATTCCTGTCATTACTTTCGCAACAAATACTGCAACTCTTATTATTTTACTTCTCGGCGGGAACTACGTGATAGGCTCCGCGATGACACTTGGCGACTTTACTGCGTTCAATAGCTACCTCGCTATTTTAATCTTCCCTATCCTCATTATCGGCTTTATGAGCAACGTCATAGCCCAAGCCACCGCTTCGTATGGCCGCGTGCGTGAAGTGCTCGACACCGAAGACTCCACACCGAACGGTACCGTTGTAGACGATATACGTGGCAACGTAAGTGCCGAACATATCACAGTGCACTATGGCGACAAAGACATTTTGAAAGATGTTTCCTTCAAAGTTATTGCCGGCACGAGAACCGCTATTATCGGCCCGACAGCTGCCGGCAAAACGCAGCTTTTGTATGCGCTCACCGGGCTGCTCAAGCCAACGCACGGGACAATTACGTATGACGGAAAGGACCTCAAAGACTATGACCGAAAGAACCTTCACCAACAGATCGGTTTTGTCTTCCAAGACAGCATCCTTTTTAACCTCACCGTCCGCGAAAATATTGCCTTTAGTAATACAGTCAAAGATGCCGACCTCGAAAAAGCGATAGCAACCGCAGAGCTCCATAACTTTATAGAGACTCTACCGGACAAGCTCGACACTATTGTGTCGGAGCGCGGCACCAGCCTTTCCGGCGGGCAAAAGCAGCGCATCATGCTCGCGCGAGCATTAGCACTCAATCCAAAAGTATTGTTGCTCGACGACTTTACTGCACGCGTCGACTACAACACCGAGCGTAAAATTTTAGCGAATGTCGCGCAGAACTATCCCGGCATAACACTGCTCTCGGTCACCCAAAAGATCGCCCCTATTGAAGGCTATGACCAAATTATCCTACTCATGGAAGGCGAAATTTTAGCGAGCGGAACACACGAGGAGCTCATGCACGCAAGCCCAGAGTACGTACAAATTTTTAACTCACAAAAGAGCACCAGCAATTATGAACTACAAGCTTAATACACAAAACGCAGAGAATACAGAGGCACAAAAGGCCTCAATGTGGTCGTCGCTTAAACGTATGGCGCCTTTAATGAACGGCGAAAATCGTAACCTTATTGTAGTAAGTATCGCTATTTTGGTAAACTCCGGCTCGACGCTTGTGGCGCCAATGCTCATTGGCTATGCAATTGACCAATATATAATCGGGAAAAATTTTCATGGTGTTGTCGTGTACTCTGGATATCTTTTGGCGGTATATGCCGTGGCACTGGTGGCAAGTTACGTACAGACACAAACAATGGGTGGAGTCGCGCGCCGTATACTCTTTAACCTCCGTAATGCGCTTTTTACCAAACTACAGTCGCTGCCGGTTGCCTTCTTTAACCAAAACAAGGCGGGCGATCTAATTTCGCGCATCAACAACGATACCGACAAGCTCAACCAATTTTTTGCACAAGCACTGATGCAATTTTTAGGTAGCTTCTTTTTGGTGCTCGGCGCAGGAATCTTTCTACTTAGTCTTAACTTCAAACTCGGCGGTGCAGCGCTGATTCCGGCACTTGTCATCCTCCTTATAACTCAGTTCATTTCAGGCTGGGTAAAGCAAAAGAACACGACGAGCCTTCAATCGCTCGGGAGTCTCAGTGCCGAGGTGCAGGAAAGCCTGTCGAACTTCAAGGTTATCGTCGCATTTGACCGACTCGACTACTTCCGTGGCAAATTTAGCGAAGCGAATCAGCGTAATTACCGGGCATCTATCGGGGCTGGCATCGCTAACAATATTTTTACCCCTATCTACACCCTTGCATCCACCTTAGCGCAGCTTATTGTCCTTACCTTTGGCATCTACCTTATTCAAACTGGCAACCTCACCTTGGGTTTGCTTATAGGCTTTTTCCTTTATGCCAACAACTTCTACAATCCTCTGCGTCAGCTCGCCTCGGTATGGTCGTCGCTCCAGCAAGCGCTTGCGGCTTTCGACCGTATCTCGGAAGTTTTAGCGCTTGAGACGAATATGCCGGTACTACCGGCAACCCCGCCTATAGAAGAGGCACCTCTTTTGCAGTTCAAACAGGTGTCGTTTGGGTACCCCGATGGCAAGGATGTCCTTGTA
>JAYVXZ010000049.1:0-2185 GCA_043784715.1 Candidatus Adlerbacteria bacterium | reverse complement strand
GGGGCAGCGCACTCACTCACCGTCAAAGCAGTTGATACTACTAGTGGAGCTAGTTTTGCGATTGCGAGTAGTCCACGCTCACTGACGTGTCCTGCGTGTGCACCAACGACAGGAACCTCTTGTACCACTGCGCCTAACGCTTGCGGTATGACTAATACAGGAACATATCAATGTAGTGGAAGTTGCTCGGTACTTACCCCGTTTGATTCCTTCTGTCCTCTACCGGTCATGTTCCTCGCGGCGAATAAGTCATGGATACGAAACAATACTAATGTATTCCTTACCTGGTCAGCGTTTAACGTTGCTTCATGTTCTTTGACGGGACCGACCGGAATCATAAATTCCCAAAATGCTATTCAAGATAATATTATTTTAAGGACTGTTGATGGAGGCGAAATTACTGCGCCCAGTACTTTTACGCTTTCCTGTACCGACTTAACCAATAAAATAATTACAACAAGCGTTAAAGTACTTGCCATACCAAAGACAAATGAAATTTAGTATCTGCTTTCACCACTTCACTAAATATACTTGTATATAAAAATATACTTGGATAAGTATTATTTTTGTAACTATAAAATATACGGAAACAAGAAAAGTTGCCGATTGGCGGTTAATGCTAAGCGAAAGTAACTGCTTAGTCACTATTGCCGGCATCGAAGCTGAGGTAGGGCCGCTTGCCGCCCACCACGCTATAACAACCCGCAGACACGAAGACTCTCCCGAGCTTACAGATGAAATACGAGATACACTAACTGACGAGAAGTAATTATATACTCGCTAGGCGAATTGCAACGAATAGGACAACAGCGCCAAAAATGGTCATCGCGGTGGTCCAAAACGTTGGGTGGACGTGGTGGCTCTCGGGTACTAGGTCGGAGGCGCCTATGTATAGGAAGAAGCCGGCAAAGAGCGCTAGGAGGAGACCCAAGTGTGCGGGGGACACTGAAAAGAAAAGAGTCAAAATGACGCCAAGCACGGGAGCGATGGCATCGACAAGCAACCAGAGGAGTGCATATTTCCGTGAGCCTCCATCGCGGGTTACAACGTTTATTGTGTTGATGCCGTCGGAGAAGTCGTGGGTGAGTACCGCTAGTGCAACGACAGCGCCCACTGCAGTTGACACTTGGAAGGCGAGCCCGATACCGACGCCATCTAAAAAGCTATGGAGCGACAGCGAGCCCGCTCGCACATGGCCCCGCGACTCATGGTCTTCGTGTTCTTCATGCGCGTGGCTATGTAAAAGCAGGAGTCGATCGAGCAAAAGATAGAGTAAAAAGCCGAGCGCCACGACGGACAGAATATTTTGCGAACCAAACGGCGCGCCCAGGTCTAGCGCTTCGGGCATAAGGTCAAAAAATGCCACTGCAACAACCGCGCCGGCACTAAATCCTAAAATAAGGTGGAGTCGGTCGCGAAGTTTTAAAGCCAAAGCACCACCTATCATGGTGGAGCAAAAAGCCGCGATGCTTATAAGAAATAGTGTCATTAAGTAGTCATAAAACTATACTACATAATATGAATTATACAAGGCTAGTGGTGGTGCCTGTGGCTTGACGCGTGCGATGCAACTGTGACCCTCCCGTGGAGCATGTAGCTCGCTATAAGCGTGGTGATTGGGACGCCAAGGATGAGGCCTATTGAGCCGATGAGAATGCGGATGAGCTCGGTCGCGAAAAGTTCGGAGTTGAGCATAAACGAAATACTTGTGGTGGAGCTTTGAATAAGGAGGAGTAAGGGGAGCGACGCACCGACGTAGGCAATTGCAAGCGTGTTAACGAGCGCACCGATGTGTTCGCGGCCGATACGAATGCCTCTTTTGTTTATTTCGACGCGCGTCAGGTGCGGGCCGGCACTGAGCAATTCCTCGACCGCAATAGCTTGGCCTATGGCAATGTCATACAACACGCCAAGCAGGCCTATCATGATACCGCCGAAAAGGAGCCCCACCATGTCTATTTTTCCTTTTGAATCGACGCTCAAAAATACGTTCTCTTCGCTGGTGAAACCGCTTAAGTGCGAGGCGTTGATAAAATAAAACGCTAGTGCTCCCGTAAGGCACACGGTCCCTATCATGCCCAGTACTGCCGCTGTTGTGGTGCGGTTAAACCCGTGTGTAATATAAGACCCGACGATAATGATAAGTGATGCGACACCAACGGACACCAAAATAGGCGAGTACCCC
>JAYVXZ010000048.1:0-2199 GCA_043784715.1 Candidatus Adlerbacteria bacterium | reverse complement strand
GCATAAAGCGCAATAGAGCCAAAGCCCGTAGCCTAACGCCTACGGCATAAAGCGCGAAAAAGCCCTACAAGCCCCAAGCGAGGACGGGCAATAAGCCTAACCGCCAACTCGCGTATATACGCTATAGGCTCGAATACATAGGCTATTACCTCGACGGTAGGGCTACCCGCCAATAGGTACCCGTAGTCCTATGTACCTACCCTGCGTACCCCAAGACACAATTGCGCCGCCCGCCCTATGCGGTAAGCTTTATGTATGACCAACCAACGCCTTGACCAAGTCCTAACCAAAGCAGCTAACTCCGACCTAGCCCTATGCCGCAAGCATGGCGCCATGACCGTAGCGCAGACCAAGCTAGGTAACCTGCATATGACCTACAGCAAGGGTACCTACACGGTAGTAGCCCAAGCAGGTATGCAGGTACAGACCGTATGCGTAGGCAAGGCATCCGATGCCCGCGCTATCCTCGTCGCCGCCTACGACGTGGTACAGGGATAACCCCATAAGGCATAGAGCCGAGGGTATACCGCATAAGGCGGAGCGGTAGCGCCCTACCCGGTATACCCCCTAGGGCATACCGCTTACCCTCGCGTGCATGCGAAGAGGTACCCCTACCTACCGCCGGGGGGTACCCCCTACCCCTAGGCCGGACGCGGTAGGCCGTAGGGCGGCGAGGCATATACGCGACATGAGAATGCATATAAGGGGTATGGGGTCGTTTAAAATCACTAGCCATATCGCGAAAAGTACCGTTAACCCCTTCCGGACGCGGGACTTTTTTTAGGGCAACAAATCTAAGTACCTGAAAGCGTTAGGTTATTCGCTACCCGACCCTACCGCAGACCGGTAAATAATGACACAACTAGCGCTTATCAACTGCCCGCGATAAGCTTTAACCATGACCAACCAAACGAAATTTTGCCGGATTATTGAGACCGATAGCGAATGGGTTACGAGCTTCAAGGCTTTCCTCGTCGAAAACCACGGCGCTATGCCGACGGCGGAGCCGACCGTACTCGAAGTCCCGCAGGCGCTCGACCTCGACGCCTTCCACGGTACCGAGACCTACAGCGAATTGTCGGAAGCGGTCGCGACCTTCGCGGCAAAGCATGCGGACGCCGTGGAATGGCTCGAAGCCTATAGCGGTAATTTCGAGTTTTACCTATCCTTGAAAACGCAGTACGCCGCCAAAGGGACGCTTTCGGACAAGCAGCTAGGCGCCGTATACAAGGCAATCGCCAAGGACGCGGAGCGAAGCGTACCGAAAACCGCAGCGCAGGTAACTCCGGGCGCGTTTGTCGTCAAGCCAAAAGGCGGCGAAGCGTCGGTACAGGCTTTTAGCCTTAAGCCGGGCGCGATTATACAGGTTACCAAATGGGCGGCGGCAAAGCTTGCGGAAAAGGCCGGGTATGTTAGGCCGCATTTCGCGTTTGAAGTTGTTAGCGTTGAGGCGGAGACGGGCAAGGCGTTGCGGTTGACGGTTAGAATGACGGCGCAGCGGACAAGTTTTTGCTCATGCTGCGGGTTAGCCTTGACCAATCCGGAAAGTGTAGCCGCCGGGATTGGTCCGATTTGCGCGGAAAAGGCCGGCGTCGATTATGGCGACTCAAGCCTTGCGGAGTTAGCTGCGAAGCTCGCGGTAACTGTAGCGGTTACCGATTGGTTACCCAAGGGCGCAATCAAGACGGTCGACGGCAAGCCGTTTGAGGGTCGCGGTTACTGATTAAGACCGAGCCAACGGCGGTAGACCGGACGCGAGCGGCGCCCGGCGTCGGTTACAATCGCCCGAAGCGTCGGCATACAATCCCGCCATGAGTCCCGCGCCAAGAGCGATAGGCTCGAATAGAGGACTTGCTTGAGTTGGGCGGTCTCATGGACGTTACGCCCGGTCGTACATTCGTCCAATTTCGTAATCCAACCCTTTGCGTATGCCCGGTAATATTCCCTTTCGGCGTCCTCGCGTACCATTTGGCGGGCATACCAAGGCCGTCCGCCCTAGTCAACTGGTATATAACCAATAGGAGACTATGGTTTATGACATTCGCCCAATACCTTACCGATCTTTTTACCCGCCGCCCGCCAACCGTCGCCCATTGGGACATTGTCGCGCTCGACGGGCATACCGTAACCATTACGCCGCAGGATGCGATTGCCCACGTCGAAGCCTACGTAACCGCGCATCAAGAGGCAATGCGCAAC
>JAYVXZ010000047.1:0-7395 GCA_043784715.1 Candidatus Adlerbacteria bacterium | reverse complement strand
CTTGCTCAAGTCGCACCGGGTCAGCAGAGATCCAAATGGGACCTTCGGGGAGTGTTATAAGCAGGGTGTGATTTCGGTTTTGCATAAGGATTGCAGCCGTTTGTGCTGAACGACGCAAAATCATATTTAAGTCGACGGTTTCCTTTTGTAATTTAAATTTCTTTTGCGAGATTCGCGAGATATCAAGCAGGTCGTCCAGGAGTCGTGCCATGGTTCGGACGCGGTCGTCCATCGTGTTGAGCAGCTCTGCCGCTTCATGGGGGTCGGCGCCATGAATACGCATCAGCTCAAGAGAGCTCATGATAGGTGCAAGCGGATTTCTAAGTTCGTGGGCTAAAATTGCTAAGAATTCGTTCTTGGCCTGGTCTTCAGAAGAGATGCGAAGCAGCGCCTTTTCGAGCTGGCCTATATGTTCGTACAGTGCGTGTGATGCGACTTTTCTACCTTCTTCGCTCGAAACAAAAATCAAAAATATAAGGGTTATTATAAGGTCAAACACCTCTATCTGCACAAGCCGCGTGTTAAGTGCAATATTTGCTGCGGCTTCGGCGGGAGTGCCAAGGAGTACGCCTGCGACCGAAAGCATCGTCATTGCAAGAAGTGCTAACGTCACACCTCGTGGACCAATGGAAAGCGCCATCCAAATGAGCGGACCTAACACTGCATATACAAGCGGCACGTTACCTATTTGCGTATATGGAGTCCAAAAGACGAAGTAACATACCCCCGTTAATATGATGAAAGACAACCACCACTGGATTACCTTCGACTTCGAGCGTTGATGCGGCCACCGTACAAACCATCGCATAATAAATGCACCCACGACCATATGGCTCAGTGACTTTCCAAGCCACCAGGGGCCCCAAGCGTCTTGTATAGCTGTAAAGGGCGTGCCAGACAAAATGAGCGCAAGTGACCCTATTGTCGGACCAATAATAGAAATTCCTAGGGAAACGAGTATGAGTAAAATTACATCACGCAAGTTTGTCAAAAGCGGCGAAAAATGATTTCTCTGCAAAAAGTACACACCAATGACATTTTCAATTGAATTTCCTACTGCAAGGCCAAGCGTGCCCAAAAGAGGCTCGCCATTTGCAATACTTACGACCAGCGTTGCGAGAAATACTGCCGGCCAAAGGTTCATTCCTTCGAGATAAAGAATAGCAAGTGCGATACCTGCTGCGGGCCAAAAAAGTACCGGAGAGATGAAGTCGTATACGCCGTGGCTCACGTATGTTGTAAATGTATATGCAAGAAATAGTACTATGAATACAAATAGCTTGCGTGGTTGCCGGTATTCACGGCTCATTGTAAACAGCCGCGTTTGCACGTCTGCAAAAAAGTTCGAAGCACCGCTGAAAGGGATAGATTTTTGTTCCATACCCGAGACTTCTGAAGAGTAAGTATGGGCGCAAACTCCTGTTTTTTTCATGAAGCCTTTGGACTTGTAATATACTTCAAGCGCGTCCGTCAACAATGGTGTGGCACGTATTTAAAGGAATTAACAAGTATATATGACAAATATAAGTAAAATAGGCGTGCTTTCAGCTTCGGCGCTACTTGTGCTGAGCGCTTCATCTGTAGCGTTTGCCGACACCAACCAAGACGAACACTCGCGCGTGGAGGCGGTGGGCAGCACTCTAGAAGTTCATATTACTCATGCGGGTGGTGTCCTTGCTCGAGGAGCCAAAGTAACGGCTGTTGGGACTTCGTCTATTACCGCATCGCAGACGTGGGGCTCGTACGTTTCAGTGTGGACTGTGAACGTGGTACCTTCAACCGATTTCTATCGCCGCTTTGGTGGCGCATCGACGCTTAGCGAGGTACACATCGGTGACTACATCTCGTTCTCAGGGATGCTTGATACTGCGCAGCCGCAAGGCACTGTCAACGCTAAAGTCATAAAAGACTTCTCCGTTCAAAAGACTAATTCGACTTTCTCTGGAAGTGTCATCAGTCGCAATGCGTCGACAACCTCGTTTGTCCTCTCTACTAAAGAGCGTGGTACTGTAACAGTCAATCTTTCAGCTTCGACTATCGTCAAAAAGGAAAGTGCGGCGGCAACATTCTCCGACATAACCGTTGGCGACAAGATCTCTAAGGCCACTGGAGTGTGGGACAACGCGCTTAATACTTTGTCGGCTAGCCAGGTGGTCATCTATGTAGACCAGCACTTGTTGAATAAGCGAACCTTTGAAGGGATACTCGGCTCATCCACCGGTTCGACGACACCCACGACCTTTAGCTATACCGTCGGCTCAAAGGTCTATACCGTTAACGTGACGTCTTCTACAGCGCTTATGAGTAGCTCATGGAACCCTATCACTGTCTCGCTCTTGCACGCAGGGGACAAGGTCCGGGTATACGGAGCAGTGCAGGCAAGTAATATGAATATGATAGACGCGTACGTAGTACGAGACACAAGCGTTCAGTAACACACTCTCGTCTGGTACAAAAAAACACCGCTCCTGGTGAGCGGTGTTTTTTTGTGAGAACTAGTGACTCAAACCGCCCCCTTCGTGATGCTTCCCATTTTGTGTGCTCGTGTCCATCGGATGTGGCGGTGGTGGGCAAGGTGGTGTGCCGGTAGCATTTGGCATTGGTGCTGGGCATGATGGGTGGTCACCACCGATCCTGCCGTGTCGCATTATGTCATCCATTTGTCTCATAAATGGCGGTGTGCTACTGCTAGTTGGGCATGGAATTCCTTTTGGCCAACGTATTGACGAGGATGCAGTGCTCCAAGGGTTTGAACACATAGTCGTGCGATCGTCGCCATCGTTTTCGTGGCGATCACGTGTTGAGCTGCCCATACGACGCTCAAAGGTAGAGGTACCGCCGCGATGGTCAATTTCGTGACCATGACCGCGCCAAGTAGTGGTGGACATAGTCGAGGTGCCCATGCCGCCTCGCATGCCTTTGCAAGGAGGCAGTTTGGACTCGCCATTTTGTGTAAGCCAGCCAGGAGCTATCATAAGGCCCGGCGGTACGCACAGGTGTCTGCCTTCGTGATGACCGTTCCTGTTGGACCCATTATTCGCCTCATGTGCATCCATGTCGGTAGTCGAAGAAGCTTCAAAGGCTAGCGAGAGGTCAGCGAACTTTTCGTTGAGCTTCTGTAATGTGCGAGGTCCGACGTTCCCAACTTGTATAATGCCGTTTTTCTTCTGAAATCGTTTTACTGCTTTTTGTGTCAGCGGACCAAAGTTCCCGGTAATAGTTCCTTCTGGAAACACTGTTGGGTCAGAGGCCAAGAGCGCTTGCAGAATTTTCACGAGGTCTCCTTTGTCGCCAAAGTGCAGCGTTGTTTGGAGGTCGGTCACTGCCGTTGTAGAGGCGGTGGCAGACACCTGCGCCATGGCAAATGCAGGAACCAAGACACCCGCACAGGAAAGTGCAATAATAATTTTTCGTGTCATATGTAAGAAATTCTTTGCTAATGTAAGGCTAATTAATAACCTCTACAGTATACAAGCATTCTAACCCGCTGTTTATCGAGACCTGGATAACTAAAAACCGTCCCTAAAGGACGGTTTTTAGAATTAATAGAGTGAACGTCTGTACTACATGCCAGGAATATGACCGTTACACGTTACGCCTTGTGGCCACGGTACTGAAATGATGTTGCCGCCTATCGTTACTGCACATTGTATTGTACCGGTACTATTTCCAACACTGCTTCCGGATCCTACGTTTCCGTTCATCTGACTCATATTAACACCCCCCATGGTATTGAAGGTAGATGAACTTATATGCCACGCGCTAAGGTCGACACCTGGTGTATTTTGAATAGGTGTAAGACAAGGAACACCAGCAGGCCACGAGATATTTGAGCTTGCACTTGGGTTCCAAGGATTTGGACATTGTTTCGAAGGAATAGTTGTGCTACTAAGTGTTGGCATAGATAAAGCAGGAGGACAAGGAACGCCCTTTGGCCACGGCACCATAGCTGGCGTAGCTCCAACTACAGGGTTTTTACACTGGTCGGTAAAGTCGCTTATGTTCGTAGATGGGATTCCACCGCCGCTCATGGTGGTAGAGCCCATGCCGGTATACGAAGGAATTTTAGCAAGAATATCTGCTGGGCATAATTCACCCTTTGGCCACTTTACCGTAGCTGGGTTAGAACTCCATGGATTTTTGCAGTCAACCATAAGCTCAGAAGTATTCCCGGACCATTGTACCTGTCCTACTGACTGCTGAGTCGGACACGGTATAGTTTTAGGCCACATAATGGTTGTAGGCTGCGTACCCCATGGATTTGCACATTGCATGACGAAGTCATTTTCATTCCATGACGATGCGCTGCCGGAAGGGAGCGTCGAAGTGGTGTCGCCAGACATTGAAGTATTACCGCCTAAGCCACTGCCGGTTGGAGTCGCAACCGGACAAGGAATTTCTTTTGGCCACTTAATGGTGGCAGGTTCAGTGTCCCATGGATTTTTACAATCCATACTGAGATCGTCTATGTTAGTGGCATTAAACGAACTCGATGCTACGCCGTGGCCGAGTGTCCAGTCGGTCGTACTGCAAGGAGGAATGATAGGGGATCCATCTTCTTTTATGAACTGCTGTGCCGCATCGCCAAGTTCGGCAGGAATGCAAAGCTCAGTGGGCATAGTTGCGGTAGTGCCGCCAAAAGCAGAAGAACTGTTGGTCATTTCTGATGATGCAGGAGCTGCTTCGAACATAAGCGGGGTCTCTTGCAACTGCTCATTAAGCTTAGCGAGCGTTTTAGGACCAACTTGACCTATCGCGTCTAGGCCGTTCTTCCTTTGAAAGCGTTTGACCGCTTGTTGGGTTTGCGGTCCAAAATTGCCGGTAATAGATGCCTGCGGAAAAATGCTCGAGTCGGTAGCAAGCAATGCTTGCAAAACCTTTACTTGATTTCCCCGATCGCCCACATGGAGCGTACTGTTAAGCTGCGACACAAGACTGCCTTCGGTATTGTTTGTACTTGTGCCTGACATAGCAAATGCCAAAGCTGGAACTAAAACACCTGCACAAGAAAGCGCGAGAATAATTTTTCGTATCATATGAAAGACATTCTATTTTTAAAGCTAATTAGTAACTGCTTTAGTATACTTCTATATTTGGCTTGAGCGTGACTGTGTGTTGATAACATTTTTTAGTACTATAGGGCAGTGATTCTGGTAAAAAAAAATCTATATGAGCTACTTTTTGGAGCGTTGTTGTTCCTAGCAGCGACTTTGGCACTTACACACCTGGGAGAAAAACCTTTGTGGGACTACGACGAAGCTACGTACGCGCAAGTAACCAGCGAGATGCTGCAAAGCAATGATGTAGTGACGCTAACCTATCGCCATGAGCACTTTTTTGAAAAGCCACCACTCTATATATGGCTCGCCTCTCTAGCCGGTCGGGCGTTTGGAGAATCAGAATTTTCTATGCGGCTCCCATCAGCGCTCGCATATATTGCGCTTGTTGCAGTCACTGTGCTGCTGGTTTTAGAGCTGTCACATGACCGCGCTGCGGCGCTCTTAAGTGGTGCGATACTACTTACCACTTCTTCGTTACTTGAACCTGCGCGGCAAATGCGTTTTGACGTGTTAGTCACACTATGGGTAGTACTTGCCGCGTATGCGTTTGTTCGAGGTTTGCATACAGAGAAATGGTTACTGCTGTTTGGTATTTCTGTAGGTTTGGCGGTGCTCACTAAAAGCGTGATAGGAGTCTTCGCGCTTACAGCCGGGCCCGTGTGTGCGGTGTGGTTTGGGCACTATACATGGATCAAAAATAAATATTTTTGGATTGGTGTAGGGTCCGGTCTACTCGTCGCTTTACCCTGGCATATAGTAGAGTCATTGCGCTTTGGGCAATCATTTTGGCAGGAGTACATTCGCTACACCGTGGGCCAACGGTTTACACTCGAACTTTTTAACGCCCACTCGGCTACGAACCGAGACTACATCTGGTTTATGGTAAATTTTGCCGCACCATGGACTCAAATTTTTGTGTTAGGGCTTGTGCCGCTCCTACTCTATTGGCAAGATATACCATCGCGACATCGAGATGGAATAGGCGCGAGCATCATCATGGTGCTTTTAGTCATCGGCGTGTTTTTTACTGCAGCAACAAAAGCGCCGACGTACCTCGTGCCGGCCTACCCGTTTGCGGCAATAGCTATTTCGCTTGCACTAGCAGCATTGGTAAGACAACTCCCTCGCACTGCGCAGTATGACGCAGGAGCATTCGTGTTCGTCTTGCTTGGTCTTGGGCTCACACTTAGTGTATATAACGGCTTTCACAAAAATCCGTATTACTTCCAAACGGATGAACTATCACAGGAAGAAAAGTCTGTTGGATTGCTCGTAAAGGTACATCCGCAAAGCACCTGGTATGCATTTAATAATTACCGAGAGCTTGGCTCGGCAATGTATTACGCGCAAAACACCAACCCGATTATGCTCACGAGCGCCACACCGCTTGCGGTTGGGGATATAGTTTTGCTGTATCAGTCGCAGCAGCAAGCTTTTTTAAAAGAACATGCAAAGGTATCAACGGTAGCTCAATTTAATGGAAAACAGCTGTTGTTACTCGAAGTAGTTTCAGATAATTAACACGGTACATATTTACTCCCAGGGTAAGAGTAAGGTAGAATCTACGCTCATGGACACCGCTACAAAAAAAAAGACCGCAGTAAAAAGTAAAAAGCCGAAATTCACGCCGGAAGATTTTAAACTTAAGGTAAAACGCTCCCACGCTGGGCTCGGACTATATGCGCAAGAAAATATTCCTAAAGGCTCGTGCATTATCGAATATGTCGGAAGGACGCTCGAAAAAGGAGAAGATGAAACGATTACAAGCCAGTATCTTTTTGAAATTACTAAAACAAAAACAATAGATGGCAAAGCGCGCTCCAACACCGCGCGCTATATCAACCACTCCCACCGCCCAAACTGCGAAATAGAAATTCACAAAGAGCGCGTGTTCGTCATGGCTCGTCGTGGCATAAAAGCAGGTGAGGAGCTCGGCTACGACTACGGCTCATCCTTTTACAACGAATACATCAAGCCGAAAGGCTGCAAGTGCGTCAAATGCCGCCCCGACCTTCACGACGCCGCAAAAGAAAATGCAAAGAAATAAAAATGGCCGCCAGTCCCGGGTGGGAAAGGCGACCGATGGGTCAGGCCGCTCGTTTAAGCGGCATGTATTCAACAATAATCGGGGGGGACTTCTTCTTCCCTGATGGGCTGATAGGGCGCACACCGAGCGTTGTGCTCTGCAAGCGCAGCAAGGAAATGTGGCATCAGCCTTTCGATATATTCTTCTTGCGGTGACATTCTCAAACTCCCGAGAACTGTGGTGGTCCCGCTCTTGAATCTACCTTAATAGACCTGAACGCAGGATTAACGCACTTTATCAGACTATTAG
>JAYVXZ010000046.1:0-7404 GCA_043784715.1 Candidatus Adlerbacteria bacterium | reverse complement strand
TAGGCCGGGCCCACGACGAACCAGCGATGACGCCAGTCACGAAGGATACCGAGTCTATGAGCAAATGGATGGACGATTTTAGACATGTTAGTTTTCTTTTGTGCCCTTCAGTGCAGTCTTTTGCTGCTTTGAACTATGCCCTGTAGGCTTGGCGTCGCGAAGCGCAACCGTGATGTGGCTGGACTTCTTTTTGACCATAGCGCCGCGGCCTCGAGCGCGGGGCATCATACGACGAAAGATGATACCGCCGTTGACTTCTATTTTATCAACATAGAGCTCACCCGCCATAGCACCTGAATTAGCGACCGCAGAGCGAAGAAGTTTTTCCATTGGCTCTGCAGCGCGTTTTGGGAGTGTCGAGAGGAGCGCCAAAGCGTGCTCGACGTTTTTACCACGCACCAAATCGGCAACAAGCCGCACCTTGCGAGGAGATTGTCGGTAATTTTTAAGATGTGCGGTTGATGCGGCCATATAAATATTATTTTTACTGCTTTATTTCTTCTTAGCGACGACCGTTGCGGCCTTCGCAGCTTGGGCGGAGGCAATCTCGGACTGCTTCGCCTTCTGCTCCATTTCCTTCTGCATCTTACCGCCGTGGCGGACGAACTTCTTAGTTGGAGAGAACTCGCCTAAACGGTGACCAACCATGTCCTCGGACACGAGGACCTCTATGTGCGTCTTGCCGTTGTGGACGCCGAACTTAAAGCCCACCATTTCAGGAGCGATTTGGGAGCGGCGCGACCACGTGCGAATAACCTCAGCAGTCTGGGGCTTCTTGCCCTCAATCTTCTTGAGGAGCTTCTCGTCGACGTATGGTCCTTTTTTTAGTGATCGTGCCATATATGTTTTTTTGCCGCGCCTCTGTAAAAAAACTCAGGGTGAATTTCGAAAACTCACCAAGAATCAGCCAGAAGAGCAATCAAAAACCCGCGAAGCGGGATTGAAGAGATAGTACAGGAATTGCCAGCGAGAGTCAAACTACCGCCTGAGCTTAGGCTGAATTCTTGCAAAATACAGTCAAAATTCGTATGGTAAGACTTGGCACACACTACATGGAGGAACGTTGATGCCCCAACCATACCGGCTTGCCTATAGGAAAGCCTACCGCGCCAATGACGGCCGGTCGATACTGTACGAAGACGTCAGTATTGTTGTTTCTGTCGGCTCGATGGAGATTCCCGAAGAGGTGAAGAAACGGTACTTGGCAAAAAACACTTTACGGGACGGCGAGAAGGTCCACGAACCTACGAACGTTTCGTGGGAATTACTGCCTCACGGTATGCATGTATCGCAGGATAGAGCCGCCTTCGTTTAGTCTATCCTTTACGCCACCATTTCCTGTTCTACTACCCCGCCCCTCCAAAGGCGGGATTTCTTTTTTGTCGGATCTTGCTATGGTTAAGCATAGAGGAACAGAAGAAAGGGGCGTACATGGCTAAAAGAACACAACGGACAGCGCTTGACTTGCCTGACGACAAATCGGACAAACCTCGTCCGCGCGAAGGCGAACAAGCCAAACTGGTTTCAAAGTTACTTTGGGACTTGCCACCGAGCCGCTGGCAACATTTTACTCAATTTCTCAAAAGGATCATGGCTAGTATCAGCCCATTCGGCTGACCATCAACACAAAACGCCCCGGTTTCTCGGAGCGCCTTTTTATTTCTTGTCCTGCGAAGCTTGAGCGAAGTAGGATTATTTCTTCTGACCGCGCTTGCCTACTTTGCGGCGGGAGACGATGAGGAAGTTTGAGTACTTTTTTGGCTTGCGGGTTTTTTGGCCTTTGCCGGTTGGCTTGCCCCAGAGTGACTTCGCTCGGCGGAGTCCTCGGCCCTGACGGCCTTCACCGCCGCCGTGTGGATGGTCGACAGGGTTCATAGCAGTACCGCGCACTGTTGGTCGAATACCCATCCAACGGCTTCGGCCTGCTTTGCCGATGGTCACAAGGTGGTGTTCGTCGTTTGACACTTCACCTAAGGTTGCCCAACAGGTGTCGAGCACTTTTCGAACTTCTGAAGACGGCATCTTGAGGTCGGCATAGCCTTGGTCGCGCGCGATGAGTTCGATATGTACTCCAGCCGAGCGGCCAATTTTGCCACCCTGACCCGGCTTCAATTCGACATTGAATATAAACGAGCCTATAGGCATAGCCTTAAGCGGCATACGATTACCTGGCACGGGCACCACTTCGTCACCTGACAGAATGGTCGCGCCCGCAGTAATAGAGCCTGGGAGGAGCGCGTAGCGGCGTTCGCCGTCCTTGTAGAGAAGGAGTCCGATGAAACCAGAGCGGTTCGGGTCATACTCGACGGTCTCCACAACAGCTGGAACGTGTTTTTTATACGAAAAATCTACATCTCGAAGAAGGCGCTTGTGTCCGCCGCCTTTGTGGCGCACCGTGATGCGTCCGGCACTATTGCGGCCCACATGGCGCTTAGAGCCTGCGGTCAATGCCTTGTGCGGCTCACTCACTGTCAGCTTGTCTGCAAAGCTGACAGTCGTCATGTGTCGACGTGATTGTGTGTATGGTTTGTATTTTTTCATGCGATTTTGTCGAAATCGTGCCGCGTAATCGTCCGTTGGACGCGGCCAAATCTCTTAGATTTACATCAATTCAATGGTCTCCCCCGCTTTGAGGTACACATATGCCTTCTTTGAGCCGGTCGTCTTGCCGTGACGGTTCGTGCCACGAGTCTGTACTCTTTTACGCGGCACGGTGACGACATTTACCTTACGCGGGGTCACGTTGTACAGCGTACGGATTGCTGCGACTATTTCAGCCTTGTTTGCTTCGCGACCAACATTAAAAAGATAGATACCCTTTTCGGTTTGGTACGCGCCTTTCTCCGTGATGCGTGGAGAGATGATGATTGTGCCGGTGTGTTTTTGCATACAATTTTATTTTGAAGCCTTGTTCGCTGCAGTTTTTTTCACAGCAGTTTTCTTTGCCTTAACGGTTTTCGTCTTGGTTGTTTTTGGAGTGGCAGTTGTAGCACCACCTTCAGTATCAACAGCTACTTTGACAACCTTCTTTTTGGAAAGGGTCTCAAATGCGGAAGAGGGGTCGGCGATGACTAGATACTTAGATTGTAGGAGAACGAGTGGGTTGAGGTTACGAACGTCGTCTATAACGATGTTACCAAAGTTCTGGAAGCTTTTCATAGTACCCATGTCCGCACTAGGAATTGCGATAAAAGCTGCGTTCTTTCTCTTGGAGAGACCGCTAAACTCGCGAGTAAGAGCTGTTAGAACTACTTTAGCGTCGCGCGCTCGTGGAGACTCCATGCGAAGTGAGTCTATGAATATTACTTCACCATCTTTCATTTTGCGTGACAATGTAACGAGAAGGGCTTTCTGGCGCATCTTCTGGTTAATTTTGCGCGCGTAAATTTTGTCGTTTCGTGGACCATGTGCAACACCGCCGCCGCGCCAAATAGGCGAGCGACTCGAACCATGACGCGCACGGCCAGTGCCCTTTTGGGCCCATGGCTTTTTGCCGCCGCCGCGCACTTCGCCACGGTCTTTGGTGTGTGCCGTAGAGGTACGGGCATTGTCTTGCATCGAGGTGACAACCTGGTGCACGAGGTCGGCGTTCCAAGGTAAACCAAAGAGACTTTCAGGAATAGTGACTGTTCCTGCCTTTTCGCCTTTTGAATTGTAAAGTGGGGCTTCCATATAATTTATGATCGAGCAGATGAGCGAACTTCAACAATCGTACCTGAGCGGCCAGGGATAGCGCCTGAGATAACAATTTCGCCGGTGTTTGGGTGAATTTGGAGTATTGAAAGATTTCGTACCGTAACGCGGTCACTACCCATACGACCTGACATGCGCATACCCTTTGCAACGCGACCTCCGGCGCGACCACCCGAGCCGCCGATTGAACCCGGGGAGCGCTCTGAGTGCTTCTGGCCGTGCGAGCGTGGGCCACCGTGGAAACCATGGCGCTTGATAACACCTTGGAAGCCCTTTCCTTTAGAAATTGCAGATACCGTTACCTTGTCGCCAACTTCGAAAGTTGAGAGGTCAACGACCGCGCCAGTTTCGACGCCTTCGACCACCGAACTGTCTCGCTTGCGGAATTCGCGGAAGACTTTAAAAGCCTTTCCCTGCCTACCGGCAGGCAGGCTTTTGTTTAAATGGCCAAGCTGCGCTTTATTAACGCGCTTTTCTTTGGTCTCCCCTGTTGCGACCTGAACTGCGTTGTATCCGTCCTTTTCGACAGTCTTAACCTGCGAAACGATAGATGGACCGGCGACTATAACAGTCGCAGCAAAAGATCGACCGTCTTCAGTAAAGATAGTCGTCATCTTGCCTTTTGTTCCAAGGATAAATTTCATGTTGTCTATTGGTCCCCCTGTTTGGGCCGAAGCCCTGGGACGTGGATCAACCCTATTTCGAGAGTCCATGCGAATATACACTACGGTCTACATTTATGCAACAAAGAAGCTGGGTAAATAAAAATGCCGCACTGAGGTTGATGTCAGTACAGCAGATAAAGAATGAGAAAATGAATGCAAGTTCAGAAACTAGCTCAAAAAGTAGAGCCCGCCGGGATTTAGACGATTGCGGGGGGAAACAAACGCCAAATCAACCGGCGAGCATTGGCGGATGGCTGGGGAGAACCATACGGCCAATCTGGCAAATTTTTAACAAAGAACGGTTTTAAAATACATGGGAGACAGGGAGAGGACCAGCCCCGACGCCAAGGTTAAGAGTGCGCAAAGTATGCATCCTCAAAACATACAGTAGTACAGACTTATTCCTATTGCAAGTGAACGAAAAAACCCGCACCAGCTGTAGGCCGGCGGGGCTTTTCGTAGTAATTCTTTTCTTGGCTTATAGCGACTCTCCAAAGTAGCTTCGAACCAACAAAAAAACCCGATTACGTCAGGACTAAATTACTGAACAAGTATGTGATCACAAGAAAGAACGGCAACTTGTTTCTATATTATCAAAAATAATGAATACTTCAAGAGAATAATCCACACGGTCGTAACAGTAAAACAAAATCCCCTACCGATTTCTCGATAGAGGATTTTGCTTTTACAATTCAATATTTTATACCATCCACGGCAGGCCGGGATTGGTTAAAAGTATAGTCGCTTCGCTCGTTACTTTTATACCATCTTTACGTCGATGGTCACGCCGGATGGGAGCGAGAGGTTCGTGAGAGCCTCTATCACCTTTGCCGATGGGTCGACGATGTCGATGAGGCGCTTGTGCACACGCATCTCGAACTGCTCGCGTGCGTCCTTGTAGACGAAAGTAGAGCGGTTGACAGTGTACTTCTTTATTTCAGTTGGGAGCGGTATTGGGCCTGCTATTTTGGCGTCATAGCGGAGCGCTGTGTCCATGATTTGTCGCACAGACGCGTCAAGCACCTTGTGCTCGTAGGCACGAACCTTAATACGCAGTCTTTGCGACGGCTCTACGGCAGCCTTCTTTGGGCTACGGCGTACGGGTGTTTTCTTTTCGGTGTCTGGTGACATGAGATTTAGTATGCTTCCAAATTATACGACGACCTTAGTAACGACACCTGCGCCGACGGTCTTGCCGCCTTCGCGAACCGCGAAACGCTGCTTCTCTTCCAGTGCCACTGGCGCTACCAACTTTACCTTAAAGGTAACGGTGTCGCCAGGCATAACCATTTCAGTTCCTGTGGCCAAAGTTACTTCGCCAGTTACGTCGGTGGTGCGGATGTAGAATTGCGGCTTGTAGCCCGAGAAGAACGGCGTGTGGCGACCACCTTCCTCTTTATTGAGAATGTATACCTCAGCTTCGAACTCGGTGTGAGGAGTTACTGAGCCCGTCTTAGCCAACACTTGGCCGCGGTGGATATCTTCCTTCTTCGTACCCCGAAGGAGGATACCCGCATTGTCTCCTGCCATACCGCTTTCGAGCTGCTTGTTGAACATTTCGATACCGGTGATGGTGGTCTTTGCTGTTGGCTGGAGGCCGATGATCTCGACTTCTTCGCCGACTTTAACCTGACCGCGTTCAATTCGGCCGGTGACGACCGTGCCGCGACCTTCAATAGAGAAGATGTCTTCGATAGGCATGAGGAATGGCTTGTCCATTTCGCGCTCAGGGAGTGGGAAGTAGGAGTCCATGGTCTTTGCGAGCTCGAGGACCTTCTGAGACCACTCGTTGGTCAAGTCATTACTTTCAAGTGCCTTGAGGCCTGAACCGCGGATAACAGGAGTGTTTACCGCATCGAAGCCTTGCTTGCCGAGGAGTTCGCGAACTTCTTCTTCAACGAGGTCAATGAGGTCGACGTCGTCAACCATGTCTACTTTGTTGAGGAAGACGATGAGTTTACGAACACCGACTTGCCAAGCGAGAAGTACGTGCTCGCGCGTCTGGGGCATAACGCCGTCAGTTGCTGCAACCACAAGCACTGCGCCGTCCATTTGGGCAGCACCGGTAATCATGTTTTTGATGTAGTCGGCGTGGCCAGGAGCGTCGATGTGCGCGTAGTGGCGCTGGGGTGTCCAGTATTCAGAGTGGTGCAGAGCGATGGTGATACCGCGCGCCTTTTCTTCAGGAGCGTTGTCGATACCGTCCACGTTTTCAACGCGTGCACCGAAGCCGTCCGCCTTGGCCATATCGAGCGTGTGGAGAATTGACGCGGTAAGAGTAGTCTTGCCGTGGTCAACGTGGCCAATGGTTCCTACGTTTACGTGTGGCTTTTGTCTGTCAAATGTTGCCATATATACTTAATGTGCTAGTGATAATTCTAATTTCTTCTAATGTAATAGAGCCCCACCACTTTGCCCTATGCTTTATTTAGAAGCACTAGCAAAGAAAAACCACGCACTGATGCGTTCTGTGCATACTAACAAAATCTTCAGAAGAGTCAAACGAAAGGCCCGGATACCCTTGTCGGTCAAACTCCCTTATTGCTGGAGGATAGTGAAGAGTCCGGTTTGCCCAGTGCCGTACACCGTGGCGTTTGTGTTAAAACCGTCGGAGGACGCAGTTGCTTTGATGTAGTACTTACCGGTCGGAATGGAGATACCGCACAAGCCGTTGGGGTACTGCTGCGTACACATATAGTTTTGTGGGAATCCGGGAATGTGCCAGCTAACTGAGCCTACGTTGTTTTGAGATATTGCAATTGGGCCGAGCTTAGCACCTGCTTCGGTATAGAGGTCCAGCGTAATACTCGCACTAGAGGGCACGGTAGTGTCAGTTGTCCAAAGTATAGGAAGGTCCTGGCCGCGCACAAATATAGAGTTTGGTGTTGGCGACTTGAGCGTCACTCCCGTACTCACAGGAGCGGTGACCGTGTAAGACATGGTGGCGCTTTGCCCGTTCTCATTGGAGACAGAAAGGTTGTAGACGCCGGGTTGCACGAGCATGAGCGACGCTGCGCACATCTGCTGGCCCGGAGTCACGAGGTCG
>JAYVXZ010000045.1:0-7461 GCA_043784715.1 Candidatus Adlerbacteria bacterium | reverse complement strand
CGGCGCGTATGGTGGCCATGAAGTCCGCGTCGGACAAAGCCGAAGAGATGGAACATTTACTCACACTGAAGTACAACAAAGCGAGACAAGCAGCAATTACAAGGGAAGTGAGCGAGATTACCGGCGGAATGGAAGCGATGGCAAACTAGAAAAATTTTATGAATACAAACAACAAAGGAGTAATAAAGCAGGTTATCGGCCCGGTCGTTGATGCCTATTTCGAAGGCACTCTTCCAGCTATTAAAAACGCCATAACAACTACTATTGGTAATCGAACAGTCGTGCTCGAAGTTGCTCAGCATATTGGCGTTGGCCGGGTGCGCGCTATTGCTCTTCAGGACACCACTGGCCTTGCTCGTGGTACTGAGGTTGTAGACACCGGTGCCCCTGTTTCTGTTCCGGTTGGCGAGAAAGTACTCGGACGTCTTTTTAATGTAGTCGGCGAGCCTATCGATGGTCTGCCTGCCCCCACGGATGCACCGCGTATGTCCATTCACCAGCCTGCTCCTACCTTTAAAGACCAGCGCACCAAAGCCGAGGTGTTCGAAACGGGCATCAAGCCTATCGACCTCTTGGCGCCCTTTATGCGCGGCGGTAAAGTCGGACTCTTCGGCGGTGCCGGTGTCGGCAAGACGGTGCTCATGCAGGAGCTCATACACAATGTTGCAAAGGCGCACGGTGGGTACTCGGTTTTTGCCGGCGTCGGCGAGCGCGTGCGCGAAGGTAACGACCTCTATCATGAAATGACCGAGTCAGGTGTTATCGACAAAATGGCACTAGTATTCGGCCAAATGAACGAAGTCCCGGGAGCTCGTGCACGCATTGCTTTGTCTGGCCTCACTATGGCCGAGTACTTCCGCGAAGAGATGGGCAAAGACGTACTCTTCTTTATGGACAACGTCTTTCGTTTCGTCCAGGCGGGCTCAGAAGTGTCCTCTCTTCTTGGCCGCGTACCGTCTGCGGTGGGCTACCAGCCGACCTTGGCCGAGGAAATGGGTCAGCTCCAGGAACGCATCACCTCAACTAAAAAGGGTTCCATCACCTCCGTGCAGGCTATTTACGTTCCAGCCGACGATCTGACCGACCCGGCACCTGCCACAACTTTCGCACACCTCGACTCAACTATCGTGCTGTCCCGTAACTTGGCCTCGATCGGTATCTACCCTGCTATCGATCCGCTTGAAAGTAACTCCACCGCGCTCGACCCAGACATCGTTGGTGTCGAACACTACCAAGTGGCGCTCGAAACGAAGCGCGTACTCCAGCGCTACAAAGACCTCCAAGACATCATCGCTATTCTTGGTATCGAGGAATTGTCAGACGAAGACAAGCAGCTCGTGTATCGTGCACGAAAGATACAGCGATTTTTGTCGCACCCTATGCATGTGTCCGAAGTCTTCTCAGGTATCCCGGGCGTGTATGTATCATTGGCTGAAACGGTCCGCGGCTTTAAAGAAATTCTTGAAGGTAAACACGATGACAAGCCGGAAAGCGCTTTTTACAACAAGGGTGGTATTGATTCAGTAAAAGCCGAACAGTAAAATGTGCAAAGGACTGTCCTTTGCAAAAATAAAATATGAAAGTAGTTATTGCAAAAGTTGATCAATTGTATTTTGACGGGGAAGCAACCTCGGTGACTGCGCCCGGCAGCGAAGGCGAATTGACCGTGCTTAGTCATCATATGCCGCTCGTGACGACACTGAAGCCCGGCATTGTGACCGTGCGAGCCGAATCTATTCCCGGCGGCAAACAAATGTTTGAAGTCGGCGGCGGAATCCTCGAAGTCAGCAACAACACCGCGACTATTATTTTGTAGGCTTACAAAAATGTTAGGGGCCCATAGTTCAATGGTAGAACGCGTCCATGGCATGGACGAGGTCCGGGTCCGATTCCCGGTGGGTCCACATATGACACAAAATCTGCCCTGCGGCAGGTTTTGTGCTTATGTGGAAGCCGTAGCGATAATAGCAAAATAAAAAAGCAGAGCGTATAGCTCTGCTTTTGTTCGAAGGATCTATGAAGTCCGTGACTTTATAATTTTTTGGGTCGTGTTGCGAACACTCGATGCACCTCTTCTAATGAGGACATTTCGTTTGTCACCGCTGTGAGATGCAACTCGAATAAAAGCACTCGGGTAAACACCTCAGCGAAATTTCGCAGCTCATCTGCCGTCTTAATAATCCCGGCTATGAATATCTGGAGCGTGCCTTTTTTGGTCACCTCTACTTCCGAATCGTACCGCTGTAAGAAACGATTAATTCGATCAGGGTCAAGGTCTTTGAGCGGGCGCGGGGTCGTGACACCAATGACCACTTTCCCTTCTTGTGGTATATGTTCTGGTACCGCAAAAACCACGACTAGCTCAGCATCATTAAGCTGGGAATACGACATTTTTTACCTTTCAAAACAATTTCCAGAAACTATCATAAAATATAATATAGGTTTTGTCTAGGGTCTGGGTAAAGAGTGCTCGCAACGCTATATAAAATTCAATTATGCTATAGTACCTTTATGACCGTTGCAAAAAAATTTTTGCTGCCCTCACTACTCCTTGCTGCCTTTTTGCTCATGAGTACTGTTGGTGGCGCGCTTACAGCGGGTATGATGATGGAAGAGGGGAGTATGGACCACTGTCCGTACATGGGGGTTACGGCGCTTTGTAGTATGTCTCCTTTAGAGCACCTGCAAAATTGGCAGCAAATGTTTGCTACAACTCCAGCAAGCGCGAGCGGTCTGAGCCTATTGCTATCAATGGCAGCTGTAGTTTTCTTTTATTTTTTTGAAGATATACTTTCTCGCAAGCAACCGAGCAGAGTTGCCTACCGCAGGAGATACACGAACAGTGTATTTGACCAGCTGAGTCTTGCTTTAGCGAGCGGGGTTTTACATAGCAAAGCGTATTAATTTAAAGTGGTTACCGGCGTCAGGTACTGATGCTATTTTTAGTATGCGTAACTATTTTCTATGAACCAAACAAACACCTACAAAATTCGCGGGATGCATTGTGCGTCTTGCGCAAGTATCATTGAAAGAACATTCAAGAAAAATGACGGCGTCCACTCCGTTGAGGTCAACTATGGCACCGAGTCGGCAAAGGTTGCGTACGATGCTTCCAAAACAAATCCGCAGGCATTGTCAGACTCTATTGAGCATTTAGGCTACACCCTTATTGTGCCGACTGCCGAAAGAATGAGTATGTCTGCTGACGAACACGCTGGGCATCTTGGCTTAACGCAATCTAAAAAAGAGAAGCTTGCCGAAGTGGCGGATTTACTGACTAAAGTACGCATCTCTATTCCTCTGGCGGTGTTTAGCGGCTTTGTGATGGCTTGGGATATACTTGCCCAGTTTAAACTCGTGCCCGGTATGCCATACCTATGGAGCGAGTTCTTTCACCACCTCCTGCCTATCTTTGCCACCTATATGCTTTTTGTTGTCGGCAAACCGTATCTCCAAGGGTTCTATCGCTTTGTGCGCTATGGCGCAGCGAATATGGATACGCTTATTGGCATAGGTACCACCGCAGCATTCGTCTACAGTTTTGTCATTACCGCGTTTGAAGAAACCCTGCGACCATTTATTAACGTTGGCCACACCTACTACGACGTTACTATCGTAGTTATCGCCTTTATCACGCTCGGGAAGTACTTCGAAGCGCAATCCAAAATTAAAACCGGCGACGCGATTGAAAAACTTCTGACACTCCAAGCAAAAACTGCCGTAGTGCTTCGCGATGGAAAAGAAATTGAAGTACCAACTGATTCTCTTCTTGTGGGAGACTTGCTGAGAGTTAAGCCTGCGGGGAAAATCCCGGTGGATGGCGTTATTGTCGAAGGCGAGTCGTACGTCGACGAGGCGATGATTACCGGCGAGCCAATGCCGAGTAGAAAAAGTATTGGCAGTGCGGTAGTTGGGGGCACACTTAACACGTCGGGAGCATTTACCTTTACAGCAACGAAAGTCGGCCGGAACACGCTTTTGGCGCATATCATCAAAATGGTTGAAGACGCACAAGGGAGCAGGGCGCCTATACAGGCACTCGCCGACAAAATCTCGAGCGTGTTTGTACCGGTTGTGTTAGCGTTTGCATTTTTGTCGCTTGGGACTTGGCTGACCGTTGGCGCGCATTACCTCGGTTTTGCGCAAGCGCTCTCGTTTGGGTTAGTATCCTTTGTCGGCATACTTGTCATAGCCTGCCCGTGTGCACTGGGCTTGGCTACACCGACCGCAATTATTGTCGGTGTAGGGAAGGGTGCAAAAGAAGGTATCCTCATCAAAGACGCCGCAACTTTGCAAACACTAAGCACGGTAAATGTAGTCGTCCTAGACAAAACCGGAACCATTACAAAAGGAAAACCCGAACTCACTGCGGTGCATTCGCTCGGAGATATAACCGATACTAAAATTATTTCCGTGTTGGCAGCACTCGAGAAAAACTCACAACACCCGATAGCACATGCAATAACAACGTATGCCAATGAAAAAGAAATTGTTATTCCATCGGTTACAAAATTTGAAGCAATGAACGGTAGAGGACTCAGAGGTGTAGTGGAAGACGTTGAGTACTTTGCCGGTAACGCGAAACTTCTCAAAGATCTCGGTCTTTCGTATGACACTACATTGGTAGAGAAAGAAACCTTACAGGGCGGGACACCGATCTTTTTAACTACGAAAGGCAAAGTGCTTGCGCTGGTCATAGTTGCCGACGCTATAAAACCCGAAGCAACAGAGGCAATTACGAAACTTCACGCGCTCGGTATCAAAGTAGTTATGCTAACCGGAGACAATACACACACGGCACAGTTTATAGCCGGGCAAGTGGGTATTGATGAAGTAATCGCTGAAGTGACTCCCGAGGACAAGCTAAATGTTATAAAAAAATTTCAGTCTGAAGGTAAAGTAGTCGCAATGGCAGGAGACGGCGTGAACGACGCTCCCGCGCTTGCCCAGGCAAACGTGGGGATTGCGATGTCTACTGGTACCGACGTGGCAATTGAGACAGCTGGCATAGCACTCCTTGGCGGTGACATCTCAAAATTGGTCAAAGCAATTTCACTCTCCAAAATCACTATGCGCGGCATCAAACAGAATCTCTTTTGGGCATTCATCTATAACCTCGTTGGTATCCCGCTTGCAGCCGGGCTCTTCTATCCGGTCTTTGGCTGGCTTCTTAACCCCATATTCGCCGGCTTAGCCATGGCCTTCTCAAGCGTCTCAGTCGTCGGTAACTCACTGCGCATTAAAACGCAAAAATTATAATTCTGCTCACTATAACTATGAACTCTCAAAAACTAACCTTGCATATTCAGGGTATGCACTGTAAAGCGTGCACGCTCCTGACCGAAATGGAAGCAAAAGAATTACCCTATGTGGTCCGGGCAAAATCGGATCTCAGACACCACACAATCGAAGTTGAAGGAGACTTTTCGAATACGACTCCCGAGACGGTGGCAGAGGCGCTTACCAGCGTGATGTATCCGCACGGCTACACCGTGTCGGTCGATAAAAAAGCCCAGCCAAAGCGATGGTCTGAGTTTGGTGTAGCCATTCCCGTTACGGTTGCCTTCGCGGTTCTATTCGTACTTCTTCAAAAACTTGGCATCGTAAACCTCGTACATGGCGGCACCGTGACCTACGGCACTGCGTTTGTGATAGGCATTATCGCTTCGCTCTCGACCTGTATGGCCGTCGTTGGAGGCCTCGTGCTCTCAATGTCGGCAACTTTTGCTAAAGAAGGGGACAAGATACGGCCACAACTCATGTTCCATGCTGGGCGGCTCATCTCGTTCTTTGTGCTCGGTGGAGTTATTGGTGCGATTGGTTCAGCTTTCGCGCTGAATGTGTCAGCAACGTTCGTATTGAGTTTGGGAATTGGCATTGTAATGCTCATACTCGGCATCAACTTATTGGAGGTGTTCCCTTGGGTAAAGAAGCTACAACCGGCCATGCCAAAGCTCTTGGCTCGTCATGCGTACGGTGCATCGAAGCTTAATCACACGCTTACGCCCTTCCTGGTGGGTATAGCGACTTTCTTCTTGCCGTGCGGCTTCACTCAATCTATGCAAATCTATACGCTCTCAACCGGGAGCTTCCTCCACGGTGCACTCACTATGGGCACGTTCGCACTCGGCACGTTACCAGTTCTCGCGTTAGTCAGTTTTAGCTCGTTGAGTATCCAAAACAGCCAATACTCAGGCGTTTTCTTCAAAACAGCGGGCCTTATTGTCATTCTATTCGCGCTTTTTAACCTAATGAACGCGCTTGTAGTCATTGGACTTATACAGCCATTATTTAGCTTTTAATCTATAATCAATCTTCTAATCTATAATTATCTTATGAAATCTACGACCATTGCTATTCTCGGCGCAGCAATTATCATCGGCGGCGCAATCATCTTCACCTCAAGAGGCGGAGCTGCAACGGCAGATACTGGGGCTCCTGCAAACAACGTGACTATCATCGACGGCAAGCAAATTATCAATATACAAGTGAAAGGAGGGTATACTCCAAAAAAGAGTACCGCAAAAGCCGGAGTGCCTACAGTTTTGCGCTTCAGTACTAATGGTACATTCGATTGCACCTCGGGAGTGCGAATTCCGAGTATGGGAATCAGTAAAAGCCTGCCACCTACCGGTTCGACCGATATTGATATTGGTAGCCCAAAAGTAGCGATTCTTCAAGGGGTCTGCAGCATGGGAATGTATCCCTTTGAAGTAGACTTCCAGGGGTAGGAAATATTAGTGAAATTGCTTTACGCTTATATATTCGATTTCATTTTTTAGATTTTTGTATGTTCTTAATGCCCACATTCCTTACTTTACCTTCAAGTCGATGGGCGTGCCAAAGCCTGCTTGCGGGTATTTTTTGATGTAGGTTAACTTTTTTTATCATAATCGTAATTATTACAGATTATAGATGAATATAGAGTAAGGATCAGCAACCAATATCTTATAAGTCCTCTTGCCCTTCTTCTTATATTTACCAATTAGTTGTATCTACTATGGTTGCAAGGATGTTGTGTGCCTACAAATAGGGGATAGGGGTATACACTATCTTCATACTTGGTCAGATACTCTTTAAACATGGCATTAGACCAAAAACTAAAAGCCCGGGCAGTTCATAGGGCAAAAATTTTGTGCGGGCAAATGGATGGTCTTATAAAAGCAATCGAGGATGAGGTTTATTGCCCAATCCTTTTAGAGCAATCCTTGTCCATTCAAAAGTCTCTTATCAGCCTTAATAGTTTTCTACTTGAAAATCACTTGCGCTCACACGTGAAAGTTCAGATGGGGCTGAAGGGAGGCAACGATAAAACCGTCAAAGAACTTATTAGAATATATAACTTATCAAATAAATAAAAATATATGATGGAAAATTATTATGGAAACATGTTTGGTTGGGGTTTGGGAGGAGTACTGATGATGATTCTGTTTTGGGCTGGCATCATTTTTTAATTGTTTG
>JAYVXZ010000044.1:0-2239 GCA_043784715.1 Candidatus Adlerbacteria bacterium | reverse complement strand
CAATTCCTTGGTGTACGTTTCAAATAACGATGGAATGTAGTCCTCAGGAAGGTTTGCCTCATTGTCGTAAGTGGAGGCCTGTACTAAACCGTAGCGTTTGGATAATTCCGGCTTTTCCTGAACTTCAGACACGAATATCTTATGCGTTGCGCGGAATCCCTCAGGTGTCGTGGTGACGTCTACTCCGTTCCGTATGTTCGATACCCCGAGATACCGCATACGTGCGATGATCTTCCGCCACGCTTTCTGCGCCTTGGGCATGGGGAGTAGATCAAACTCATCAATCAGCGCGTTGCCAATCTTGAACCCGACAATTGAGTCAGGATTGTCCATAGAGCGACAGAACGTCGTCCCCCGGTACTGAAGACCGCTGTAGAACGCAACTTCGTGATTGCCTTCCTTGACCTTGGTGCGCAGGCCCATCAGCGCCGCAACTTCCTCGATGGTAGGATAGAACACGTCACGAATCAACGAGTACGTGGGAGCGAAGTAACCTTGGTTGATCCCTGGGTACTGCCAGAAGTGAGAACATTGAGCAATACCGCCAGCGAACGTCTTGCCTGAACCATAGCCTCCCACGTAGGCACGGAACTTGTGCGGCATCGCCAAGAATGCACACTGCGGGCGATTCGCGTAGGCAATAAGATTGCCGTCAGGCATGATTATTTTCTACCTCTGGCCATGCCATGATTATCTCCTTGCATCTTTGAAGTTGATAGAAATACTAACGGGCGTTGCTTCACCGACAGGTTCCCCGATCTCGGATACTGGGGCTTTCTTAGCAGTGAAGTACGGCGCAGCGGAGATAGCAGCCGCCATTCGCTGATTGATGGTAAAACGGGGATCGAGCGATATAGCCTTCAACAAGTCCGCAGGCTCCAAGGTTGCTTTGTTTAGTGATTCAACCCAGCGCGTCGTATCGCGCTCTCGCAGTTTCTTGAAACTGGTTGCTACACCGTTACTATCTACCTCAACACCAGCCCGGTTGACGTAGACACCGAACGTGTCGGCATATGCCTGCGGCGGTTTGGGTGCTTCTTTAGAAGTTTTAGACGCCTTCTCGGACCGTGCCATTCAGCAACCTGTAAGGTAATGTGCTCATTACTGATAAAACGTTCTCTAGACGTTCCTCGTGCTCCCGAGAACTATGTTTGACTAAGGTACTCGGCACTTGTCAGTCCTTATACGCTAAGCAGCCGCAAGAAGTAAAGTAGTTTTGCTCCGAAATACTCTTAGAATAGTTCGTGGGAAAAAACGCAATTTTAGTAGAATATCATGCCTTTTTTGTCCACGATAAGTAATGTGTTTATTATTGTGGGGCGTCGGGCTCCCCCACCCGATAATAAAAGCGGTGGATGGAGTGGGGCCGTGTTATCCGAGCATGGAGATGACCCATTAAAAGGTTTTTGTGTTATGGATAAGATATCGGAAATAATGCTAGAGAGTTCGGGATAAATTCGGGATAAAATGACCGGAGACGGAACTGCCTTTTGGCCGGTCATATCATCCACGCCGATGGACGAATAGTTCCTTTATTCTGTTTACTCTATATACTTAAAGAGATAAAAAGAGAGTAGTAAAAGAGAGGCAGAGAGATCGACGCCCCCTAAACTGTAAACTCACAAAACTAATCGGGTACTCCGTCGGTGGGAGGTGCATCAGTTTGGGAGTTTAGCTATCCACGCATTTCGGAGACAACTTCGCGTCATGAAAACACGTTCTATAGCGGAACTTAGCACTCTTCGTCATCCACGATTAACCTCTACTTTACTTCCAGCATTCATTTATAATATATTAAACGCCGGTTTTGGTATTTGCCTCCGAACACCGCGTTCTACCCTCATTTTACACTTTCACCCTCCGTTCTACCCAGCACCTCAACGTCCGAAAACCAGGAAAATTAGCAATGAAGCCTAAAATTGCCGTGAATAAACTGCACCAAAAACTGCGTGATGAACTCCTCTACAACATGTTTACCGGTGAATTCAAAACTAAGACCGCTACGACGCGCTGCGCTGCCGGCGACCGCGTAGGCACCGTCCGTAAAGACGGCACCTATATAGTATCCTTCAACGGGGAGCTTCATACTGCTGGCCGTCTTGCCCACCTGTGGGTAGAAGGATCATGGCCAACACAGACAGTTACATTGAAAAAGAAAACGGAGAAAATATACGACTATAGGTGGGAAAATCTGATTTTCAACGATTAGTCCTCACTCATCAACAAAGGATATAACATG
>JAYVXZ010000043.1:0-2260 GCA_043784715.1 Candidatus Adlerbacteria bacterium | reverse complement strand
GCTGCCGGAACGATTATGGCTGGAGGAGACGCTGGCGCTACCGCTGGTCACTTGTCACTTGGCTTTTTAACCTCAGGCCGTATCAAGACCGTAAACGTACAAGTAGGGGACACTGTTAAAAAGGATACTGTTCTCGCTACGCTTGATCCACAGAACACTATGGGTGCAATTACTCAGGCGCAAGCTGCGTATGCAAATGCAAATGCGAACTACGAAAAAGTAGTGCATGGGGCGACTGGTCCGGCAATTGATGTCGCAAAGGCCGCTCTTAATACGGCCACTGGTGCGCTCGATGAAACAAAAAAGCAGCAAGCCCTCCTCGTGACGAAAGCCTATAACATTCTTTTGAACACTACGCCGGCTGTTTATTCTAATGATCCTGCAAATCTCCAAGGCCAGGCACCTATTATTACGGGTAGTTACACCCTTGGTACCGAAGGCACAATCCAAATCGATACCTATTCTTCACAGGCGTTATCTGGTCTCTCATATCATGTGACAGGACTCGTGACTGATACCCAGTCACTCAGTACCAAGGCTGCTCAACCACTCGGAAACACCGGTCTCTATATCCAATTTCCCGAAGGCGCTCATAGTAACCAGACATGGATTCTCGATATTCCAAACAAGAAAGCCGCAAATTATAGTGCAAACGCTGATGCGTACCAAGCAGCGATTCAGACCAGTAAGCAAAGTATTGCAGCCGGAGAAGCCGCCGTGTCTCAAGCTGAGTCAAACCTCGCTCTCGTTGTTGCAAACGCTCGTCCTGAAGACGTTGCGATTGCACGTGCGCAAGTGGAAAGTGCACGTGGTGCTCTGCAGATCGCAACTTCTGTCTATCAAAATACGGAGATCCTCGCTCCAAGTGATGGAGTTGTAAGTGCAGTACATATTGCTCCAGGGCAGATTGCTGGTGCAAATACGACTGCAATCGAAATGTCTTCTACGGCTACTTCAACTACGGTTGCGGTTGCAGTTCCGACGAGCGCGATTATTGATCGTGACGGAAAGAAGTATGTTCGCATGGCAAATGAGGCTGGTCTTGTAAATGACCAGGTCGTTACAACCGGACAGAGTGATGGGCAAATGACCGAGATCCTTACTGGTATCACTGCCGGAACGAAAGTAGTTGTTCAACAATAATTTTTTACTATGGAAACTGAAATTCAGATGACCCCACAAAAGGTAAACTTCTTCCGCCGCGCTTGGGTACAGAGCCTCGTTAGTGTGATTGTTGTATTTGGCAGTCTCGGCGGATTTGTCTACTGGCAAATGACGAAGGACGTAGTTAAGGTAGATACTTCACACCTCGATGCACCCCTCACTTCGATCTCACCATCGAGCGCGGGCATGTTAAACGCCCTGTATGTAACGGAAGGGCAGTCCGTTGCTGCGAGTAGCCCGATTGCTCTCGTTGGATCAGAAACGATCTACACGAAAGAGGCCGGTATCATCGCCTCAGCCCCAAAGGTAATCGGATCATATTATGCCCCTGGACAAACGGTCGTAACGGTCATTGCCAATCAAAAGATGCGCGTGGTTGGAACCGTGGATGAAACAGAAGGACTGAGTCGCCTTAGTCCTGGTGAACGCGCGGTCTTTACGGTGGATGCGTTTCCCGGCAAGAACTATGAAGGCGTTGTAGATGAAGTGAGTCCAACCTCAAACACTGCCGGTATTGCGTTTACTATTTCAGACAAGCGACCAGTAAAACAATTTAGTGTCTATATTCGCTTTGATACGACAAAGTATCCAGAACTCAAATCTGGTATGTCGGCTCGTTCGTGGATCACTGTCTCATAAGCTAAGTTATGACCACAACGACTCCTCAAAAAAAAGAGACGTCACCATGGATGCTCCTCGTCACCGTTATGGTGGGAACGCTTTTGATCGGGCTCGACCGTACGGTCGTTAACTTGGGTCTGCCGGGCATGATCAGTGATTTTAAGATCACGGTGAGTGCCGCGGGTTGGATCGCCACGGGGTACATTATTTCAAACGCGGTTTTTGTGCCGGTGTTTGGAAAGCTCGGAGATAAACTCGGTAACCGTAATATTTATCTGTGGAGTTTCGTGGGATTTACTTTGATCTCCGGACTCGCGGGACTTTCCTGGAACTTTTCGTCCATGGTATTTTTCCGTGTCCTTCAAGGGCTGGTTGGTGCCGCTATCTATCCGACCGCGATGGCACTTATTGCACGCACGTTCACTGATCCAAAAGCGCGCACGCAAGCTCTTGGTATCTGGTCAGCATCGTTTGC
>JAYVXZ010000042.1:0-2280 GCA_043784715.1 Candidatus Adlerbacteria bacterium | reverse complement strand
GTCCAACCCGGTCCTTGCCGAAGACTTCGCGCAAGCCCTCGGTCAATTGGCGTTTAAGCTCCAATGACGGTACGACAATGAGGGTTGAGACCCGGAAGGCGTCGCATATCTCGGCGGCAATGGCGGACTTGCCTACCCCGGTAGGTCCGACGACGATGCCTCTACCGCATGCAAGGGCGGCTTGGGCGGCTTCCGTTTGCTCCGGGTAGGGTTGGTAGGGTCGGAAGGTATAAAGCGTCGCCACGCCTGCGCTATTGAGCTTAGGGACAATCCTTTTATCCCTTGTCTCATAGGTAAGGCCGCTCTTGCGTAGGTAATCCTCGACGATATAGAGCAAGCCCGTAGGAAATCCGCCGCGCTTGTCAATGAGATACTGCGTTTTCATTTCCGGAATGTACGCGCCCGACTTAGCCTTGACTCTTCGACCGGTAGGTTGAGTTACTGCGACCTTGCCGCGCAGCTTAACGAAGCATTCGCGGTCGAGACCTTGGACTTGGCATACTGAATTGTCGATAACGAGTGTAATCATCGTAGGATAGTATGGCTTTCGGTCTTGGTCTTGTAAAGAAATAGCTTGATGCCTATGCTATCGACCGTAGGGAAATGAAAAGGTAGCTCATGGTCAAGGTCATGCTGCGAATGATGCGCGTACTCAACGTCTAGGTACTCCGAGACGTGTACGCCGAAGGCGAATTGCCAACCGACCGAGCGGTATTGTCCGCGCCCGTCGCCGTCGCGGTCCTTGTCGGTACCTGCATGGACGCGGTTGTTAAAGTACAGGTACTTCGCTACGTCGGTATTGACTTCAAACTCAACTTGCGACCCCGGCGCCTTATTGTCTAGGCCGTTTTCAGAAAGCAAAGGGTCATGCCCGCCGGGTAGGTACTGCTCGTACCCAATCGTTACCTCGCGTAGCTCTAGTAACTTCCATTCCTTCGCGTCGGCCTTATTCGCAATCAAGATGCAGAGTAGCCCTACGAGAAAACAAATCAAAGCGGCAATGCGTTCTTGTCTCTTCATAGTAGTACTGTACCTTTGCGGTAGGGCTTAACGCAAGTCCGGTTTTTCGCGCGTATCAAGCCTCAAGTACTTGGTTATTTCAGGTTTTAGGCATAGCTAGGGCGTTAGGCTTTTCTTACCGGGTAAAGCCTTAGCTGTATCTTTAAAGCAGTAAAGCCTTAAAGCGCTAAAGCGATAACGCCGGGACCAAAGCCTACCCGCGTCATGCTTTTTACAGCTTTGATGCGGAGTGTTTTAACTTGGGCTACATGCTCGGCGCTACCAATGAGAAAGCTTAAAAGAACATTGGAGCAATAGCGCTGCATGGTACCCATGATATTTACGACGTGACATATACCGGCTCCAACTCCGCTACGTCCAACCGCCCGCAGGCAAATCGTGTAATAGCAAACGACCCTAACGCCCTTCGTTAAAGCTTTGTCGTTCAAGAGCTTGGATATGCTTGAGGCACGCGCATACACTGTAGCACTTTCCTCTAGTCTCATGGCTTTCGGGCTTTCGACCCTATTGATTTGGAGACCTACCGGCATAATCCCTATCGCGGAAGTTTTCATTTTGTAAGGCGACACGTACCGAGGTACCGCCGAGCTACTGCGGAATTGCAATAGCCTTACAAGACTTATACTACAGGCGAGAAAGTAATTGCAATAAGTCTTACCGCTCCGGTACTCTTGGTACATGAGCAATCGCATCGCGCCGAATGGAGTCGACCTTGACGCATACAAAATTGAGATTGTCCAGTCATTGCTTAAGGAATTTTTCAAGATCATTCAAGCCGAGGAAGCCGAATACGGAAAGCCCTTTGCGGACGAGCTAGTAGCCGCCTTCCTTTCCTCGTACATTGGCACTTGCGTTTTCAATAGCCTTACCCATACGTCCGATACTCCAACGGACGAGACCCGCCGGTACAAGCAAACTTGCGGTACCTATTCAACAATGAAGCTTATGCTACAAGAGGCAATCGCTTCCGGCTTTTCCGGCGGGTTTAAAGCTTTCAATCCCGAAAGCGCTCCGGAGTACTACGTAACGGTTAGACCGCTTGCCGCTCCGCCTACCGGTACCCCGCATTAAAACTATACTTGACTTGGCGATAGGGCTTATCGCAAGATGCTTGAAGAGGTAAAGACAAATGGCACGTAAAGCAAAAGTAGAAAAGGTCGGCTTCGCATTGAGTATCAACCGGACCGGACAACCGGGTAGCGACAATTGGGAAAAGGTCGGAGTCTATCGTACTCGTCATGAGGCAATGCAGGCGCGGAC
>JAYVXZ010000041.1:0-2292 GCA_043784715.1 Candidatus Adlerbacteria bacterium | reverse complement strand
CGGGTCCGATTTGGCTACAAGCTTTGGCATTACAACCTTGCCCGACTCGCGCGGTATTCATATCCGAGGAAAGAATAACGGACGCGCCGACGGTAATCAAAACCCCGACGGCGAGCTTGCTATTGGCGCTTTTCAGGCGGACCAAGTTACTTCGCATAACCACGGTCTCAACGGTACGGCGGACGGTACGCCGCTTAATCAATACTCGAGCGGCGCTTATAGACTAGCCGCGCAAAGCGGATTTGCTAACCCGGTACCTGCGTCCACGTTCGGCGGTAACGAGACTCGCCCTAAGTCTATTACTCTAAACACTTTCATTAAGATTAACAAGTAGGCGGACATATGAGTTTAACCCCAAGACTAGACCGGCTCGAAAAAAACTACTTGATTAACGGCGCAATGGACTACTTCCAAAGGAATACGAGCGCAGGCATTACCGGCTCGAGCAATTACGTAACGGTCGACCGCTTCCAAGTATGGCATGTGTCTAACGGTACCGCGCCTACAAGTCAACGCTCTACCAACGTACCCAACCGCTTTAGTCGGTACTCGCATCAATTCGTTAGCCCGTCGGACAACGTAGGTCATACTTTGAATATCATGCAGCGGGTCGAAGCTATTTACGCGCGCGAGCTTGCCAATAACGTAGTAAGCTTTAGCGCATGGGTCTACTCGGAAAACGCTACGACCGTTAAGCTTGCCGTCGCTTATGCAGGCGCCGAGGACAATTGGACGACGCAAGTCCCGCTAACGACTTTGACGGCGACGGTTACTACCGGTTCTTGGCAATTAATCAAGTTTGAAAACATTTCGATACCCGACGCAGGCTTTGCGGGTCTGCAATTTATTCTTTCCGTAACAGGAATGACGACCCTTAACGTATCAAAAAGCCATTACGTAACGCAGACCATGCTTAACGCCGGCTCTACTGCGGCGACGTTTGCCCGAGCAGGTAGGACCATTACCGACGAGCTTAACCTTTGCCAACGGTACTACGAAAAAAGTTATGACGACGCCGGGATATCCGCCAACGGCGCGCGGTCAATGATTGTACCGGTAACGACCCCCAACGTAGTCAACTGCGAGTTTTTTATGGTTACTAAGAGGATTATCCCAACGCTTGCGATTTATTCGCCGAGCGGTACGCTTAACCGCGTATGGGATATTAGCGATACCAATAGCGGTACCATTGTCAATAGCCCGGTCCAAATCGGTACGACCGGTTGGCGCTATACCAATTTCAACGCCGCGCTACCGCCGGGCGTGTACATGTTTCATTACACTGCGGACGCCGAGCTTTAAACCTAGTATATAACTTAGGAGTCTGAATTATGAAAATTGCAATTATCGACAAAATCAGTCATGTAATCTATTCGACCTACGATGACTCGGCGCCCAATCAAGCCAAGTTTGGCGGACCTTGGGGTAATCCCGGCGTAACTTCGCATGTCGCTATGCCCGACGGCGTAGCCTCTACAAGCCTTACTATCGCCGTCGACGGCGCGGGCGTCTTTACTTTGACCCTTCAAGACGTAGGCAAGCGCTCCGAAAACAAGACCGCCAAGGACGCCTTCGCCATTACTCGGACCGCTCAATGCGAGACCGAGATTGCCGCAATCCTTGTCGCCGCTACCAGTCAAGACGCCGACCCTACGACGCATCTTATGGTCGTAGCTCGAGTCAATGATATCCAAGCTAACTCGGCTTCCTACTCCAAGGCGAAGACCGCCGATACCACTACGGCTAGCGACGTACTCGCTAACTGCGCCTCAAGCGATTTGGTAGTAGGCATGGACGTTACCGGTCCCGGTATCCCTGCGGCTACCCGTATCCTCGCAATCGTAACCGCTACTAGCGTCCGGTTGAATAAGCCTGCGACGGCTACCGCTACGGGCGCCGCGCTTACCTTCAAGCAGGATACCAATGCCGCCGAGACCCTTGCGGTTTACCGTCCCTGCTACGTCTCGATACAGGCAAGTCGCGCCGCTCGCGACGCAGCTATTGCCGCATTCGTACCGCCATACGCTAGCGTTAGCCCGCTGTATCCGGCATAAGCCTTTTGTTTATCAAAACTTAGCGCCGTTGGTATAGTACTAGTAGAGGTTTGCAATGTCGTGCGGCGATGCAGGTAGAAAGAAATCAGTCTATACCGGAGACCAAGTAGGCGCGTTTAACTACGTCGGTCCTTACGGCTTTATGTCGGGCGGGACCGTCGGGCTATCCGCTGGTACGACCGTGGTTACTTTCATTCCTACGAGCGCCAATCGTCGCCCTTGGCTTCGAGCCGATGCC
>JAYVXZ010000040.1:0-2293 GCA_043784715.1 Candidatus Adlerbacteria bacterium | reverse complement strand
TACTCAGTTTCGTGACCACTGACAAGTTTACCCTACTGTCGGGCGAAGAGGTGCTGACCGAATATTTGTTCAATAAAAAATCCATACAGCACCTCTTTTGCAGCGAATGCGGCACAGAGTCGTTCGGCCGCGGCAAGAAGGGTGATTCGGCTATGGTCGCCATCAACGTGCGCTGTCTAGACGACATTGAGTTAGACTCGTTCACACTCACTCCTATAAATGGAAAAGATTTCTAAGCAGAGATAGTAAAACAAAAAACCGCTTCGACTATGCGCGAAGCGGTTTTTTTAGATCTAGTTTTTAATATTGTGTTGATGGGGCTCCTGCACCACCACCCGAAGCTCCGCCGCCACTTGGGGCAGGGGTTGGGACGGTCAGGTTGATATTCGTGCCGCCAGACGCCGGGGTTGCACCTACGCGGTGGATGCGCGAATAAAAGAAGAGACCGCCTGCAATAACCGCGACAAGCACAATAACTGCTACCGCCCAACCAGAGCTGTCCTCACGCTCGACGATACGATCTGAAGTAGAACCAGGATTATTTATGATTGTTGCCATAGCAAAATTATTAAGCCGCTAAGGCCTAACAATAAGCGCTACCATATGAAGAAAAAATGAGCGCTTGAGCTTGACAACATGAAGAGAAGTTTATCTATTTTAGCGAAATACTCGTGATGACAACTGGTACTTTTGGGATGTCGTTTGTTGGTGCATTGGTAGCAACGTTGTTAATTGCGGTTACGACGTCCATACCGGCAGTCACATGGCCAAAGACGACGTATTTTCCATCGAGAAAGTGGTTGTCTATTGCGTTTATAAAGAACTGGCTGCCGTTTGAGTTTGGCCCAGAGTTTGCCATAGCAAGGGTGCCTGCGGCGTTAATGCTTTTTGCAGTAATTTCGTCGTCAAACTTGTAGCCCGGGCCGCCGGTGCCCCAGCGCGACATCATTGAGTCGTCCTTGGACAGTGGGTCGCCGCCTTGGTTCATAAAGCCTTTTATAACGCGGTGGAATTTGGTCTTGTCATAAAAACCGGCCTGTGCCAGTTTAACGAAATTGGCAACGCCGTTTGGTGCTAATTGCGGATCAAACGCTACCGTGATGTCGCCCATAGATGTGTGGAGTGTTGCTTGCATAATTTTTTTAGGTTGACTAATAGGCGCTGTGTTTGGGGCCGAGGTTGTGGTTGCTGGTTGCTGGGTCTGCGTCGGCTCGGGTGTTGGCGCGGTGGCAACCGGCGTCGGTGGGGTCAAGTCGAGAGGAGTCGTCGAGGAGACAGGCGCTTTTGCCGTATCACCCAAGCCTGAGCCGTGAAGTAAAAAGTACCCCCCGCCCGCGATGATAAGTAAAATTACTATAGCGATTATTATTTTTGGCATTTGATTTAGTAAAAGTGTATTTACTGCTATTAATAACTCTGTCGCATTTCCCGGTTAAGACCGAACCTTAAAGAAGAGCTCGACACAAATTGAGGGAAGCGGATTTTCTCTTCAAAATCAGTATACCAAAAAAATAAAAAACGACACACTACACGCACATTACGGTTGCATGTTACTCTTTTCAATTTCCTGCACGATTTTGTCGGGCTTTGTGTGCTCTTCAAGCGCTTTACCTAAGGACTTTTCGAGTGGGATGCCTTGCTTTTCGCATAGTTTGCGAAGCAGCCGCATCATCTCGGTATTTTCCTGTTCGGAAAGCAAGTTAATCTGCAGATCGAGGTGGTTGCGGCGCTCGGCTAGTTTGCCTTGCCTATTTTGGCTCATCATGATGATAGGGCTTGCTAGCGCAGCTTCAAAAGCTAGCACAAGGTTGAGGAGTGTAAACGGGTATGGGTCCCAGTGATAGACAACGTTTACAATATTTAAAAAGATCCATATAGCAAAAAGTACGCTTTGAATAATAATGAACGTCCAACTGCCTATAACGGATGCAAAACGGTCGGCGGTCAATTCGCCATGAGAACGACCTTGATGCGCCGCCTTTTCCATCGCAGCTATCGTTTCGACGTTGCGGCGTGTCAGTGCCTCGATTGAATCTACTATAGTATCTTTAGGCATACTCTAGTTTCCATCCTCCGCAATTGACTTCGAATGGATGGCTAATATAGCAAATAATAAGCTGATGCAAAGGGGGCCTAGAAAGATTCCTGCGGGGCCAAACACCGATAAACCTCCCAAGACCGACAGGAGTACGACGAGCGGGTGGAGCTGCAACCCATGCCCCATAAGTTTTGGCTTGACCACATTGTCGACGGTACCTACTGCCACAAGGCCGACCGCCAGCAGCTCGAGTGC
>JAYVXZ010000039.1:0-2346 GCA_043784715.1 Candidatus Adlerbacteria bacterium | reverse complement strand
CCCCCCCCCCCCCCCCCCCCCCCAACGGGAGGTGTGGGCGGAGTAGGCGGGAGTGGAGGGAATCCCACAGGAGGAGGCACCATACCACCAGACACGGGAATAGCGCCGAGCGGGCTTGGCATAGGCGGCGGTCTTAACTTCTCCCCCCAATCACCGGGGACTATTTTTAGTAATTCAAACCCAAATAATTTTGGGCTTTTGCCAAACATTGGTAAGGCAGGAAGCCCGAACGGCGGCGGGTTAGGGCTTGGAGGCGCCATAATTGGTGCAGTCGTAACAGGGGCAGCGGCGTGCGCATTGCCCGCGCTCGCACAAGCAATTGGCGGCTCATTCGGACTTGCCGTGACCGGGAGAGCAGTAACAGAAAGCGGAAAAGCTGCAGTAGTTGGCGTACCAACATACAGTCTTCAAAATAGTTTAGGGGAAACAGGTAATGCAATTATCGGTACCGGACAAACCATCTCCGAAAATCTTGGTCTTAGTATACAGCTTTCAAACTTAGTGCAAAGCCGCGTGCTCGACTGCTTTGCGCGCACCGTGGCCCACGCCGCACTTGAGCAGATTGCGCGCAGTACGGTGCAGTGGATAAACTCTGGCTTTGAAGGCTCGCCGTCTTTTGTAACAAACTACGAACAATTTTTTACCAATGTGGCGGACAAAGCGGCGGGGCAGTTCTTGCAGGGGAGCGCCCTGTCATTTATGTGTAGCCCATTTAAACTCCAAGTCAAAATCGCTATAGCCAAAAGCTACGCACATAGCGGCAGCGGAAACAATGGCGGGCAATGTAGCCTCACGAGCGTCGTTCGAAACGTTAATAGCTTTATGAACGGCGACTTCTCCTCTGGTGGCTGGCCGGGACTCTTGTCGTTTATGGGTGAGCCGACCAACAACCCGTATGGGGCGTACAGTATGGGAAGTATAGGACTAAGCGTTGCAACTGCGAACGCCTCGGGACGAAGTGCATTTGACTTGTCGCTAAGCGGCGGCTTTTTGTCTATCAAACAAGCAAAAAACTGTACCAATGTACAAACACGGCCGCCGGACTCGGCTGGCAAAATTATCGAAGCAAAGCCGGACGGTTCGTACACCTACTGTGACAATGTCACCGTGACCCCGGGCACCGCCATAGCGCAGACACTCGACCACACGATAGGTATCAACACTGAGTCGCTCGAAACAGCGAAGTACTTCGATGAAATTATCTCAGCACTCGTAAGCCAGCTCATCCAAAATATTTCCTCCAAAGGCCTGCTTAACCTCAGCTCCGGTGGCAACGGCTACGTTACCACTAACACCGATGTAAACTCCTCCGGCGCGATACAGCAAAGCGTTTTGCAAAATATCCCGGGTCTCACACAGTCGGCGATAGCACTTCGCGACTACTCGACACAAAACATCACGTCTATTCAGGCGTCGCTTGCACAAGCGAACAACCTTCGCAACTGTTGGCTTAACCTGGCGAGCGCATCGACCACTCCGGAAAAGGCATTTCAGGCAAGGCAAAATGTCTTTGGCGTGGACGGTATCATTACCGACCTTAATAACCGTATCAGCACCTACCAAGGTAAAATTAACCAATCCAACGCGAGCATCAACAGCCTACAAAGCATCGGCTCGCAAGCACAGTCGACTACCAACGTCGCACAGCTGGAAAATATCATGACCAACCTTGCCACGCAGGTGCAAAACCAAGCGTTCACTCAGGATACCGACGTGGTGAACGCGCAAGAAGACCAAATTAACCTCGGAGCACAGCTAACGACCATTAACCAAAACATTGCAACCCAGCTGCAACTTTGCTCTGCAGGCGACACCGGGGTCACACAGCCTACGGTCAACTTCAGCAACAACGCCACCCTCCTCAATAACCTCATAAATACCAACAGTTCAGCTGGCCCTATGTAACATGCAGACTTCCCACACTACACACATGCGATGGATGAAAAAAGCGATGAAGGTCGCAGCCGGGTTCGTACTTGTAGCTACTTTTATGACACCACTACAGGGGATCGTGCCGGTGGTGCATGCACAGGAAACTGTTCTTTCGAACGGAAACATACAAAACCCGCTAACTGGGCAAGTTACAAATTCTACAACAGGACAAGCAGCAGCAACACCTAGTGGTGGAGTGGGCACAAGTGAACAAGGTTTGCGCAACATTGAATGTTCCTGGAGTTCAGACACGTGGAGTTTATGTTTATCGAACATTGTTTACGTTTTTACCGTCGGACTGATGAGCATTTTTGCTTATATTGGCAGCTACATCTTTGATATTTCCATTCAGCTCACCTTGAGTAGCATCACCTATTCGCAAGACTTTGTCACCCAAGGCTGGACTGCAGTGCG
>JAYVXZ010000038.1:0-7939 GCA_043784715.1 Candidatus Adlerbacteria bacterium | reverse complement strand
TCCGACGGTTCGACGGTATAGAGCGTGGGGTTCACTTCTTCGCTTTGTATATCTGAAAATACGCCTTTAGAAGGAACAATATCTTTAACAACTTGCGTCAGCTCTTCAAGAGAGAGCGGGAAAATAGTGCGCACCGTAGGACGCTGCTCGAAGGTAGAGACGAATTGCTGGTATGCAATCTTGACCGTATCAACAACGCCCATTGAAAAACGGTTCGCCGCTTCACGAACAATGTCTTGCATAAGGTCATGCGTGACCGCGTCTGTGTTTGGGTGGAATGCTTCAATGGTAAAACCTCGAGCTGCAAAAAAGTCCTGTGCCTTCTTACCTACTGCAATTATAGAAACTTGTGAAGAAGTAAGGCTAAGCTCGGCTATGTCAGTTTGTACGCGGCGAAGCACGGCACTGTTGAGCCCGCCCGCAAGACCCTTATCGCTGGTTATCACAATGTACAAAGCTCGCGCCAGCGGGGCTACAAAAACAGTTTCTGCAGCGTCCCCTTGTCGACCTGCAGCGGAAGAAACTGTTTTTGTAGCCCCGCCTCGAGTTAACGGATGATTTTTAAGAGCTTGAGAGCCCGAAACTCTCGCAAGGATAGAAACAGCCGCCCTTGCATACGCGCGACCATTTAATGCAGATACTTGCGCCTTACGCATTTTGGCAGCCGAAACAGCCTCCATGGCTTTCGTCACGGTTTGTGTCTTTTCGACAGAGCGTATTTTAGTTTTTATTTGCTTTAGTCCGGCCATATAAGTTTATTTTTTGACGACGAGGTCAGGATGCGTCTCTTGGAACTTAACTAAAGCCTCTTTCAACTGCGTCTCGCTTGCCTCGCTGATTTCGCGCGACTTAGCTATCGTCGGCAAAAGCTCCTTAGTTTCAGCGTCGAGGAACGCGAGCAGCTTTTCTTCGAACTCGGGCACGCGCTCTACTGCAACGTTTGCTAGGTAGCCGTTGACTGCCGAGTAGATAATCACCGATTGCCTTTCAAACGGCATAGGCATACCATTCTTTTGGCGCAACACTGCCATAAGCCTCTGGCCTGAGTCGATACGGCGCTTGGTGTCCGGGTCGAGATCCTGGGAGAACTGCATGAATGCTTCGAGCTCGCGGAACTGAGCCAGCTCAAGTTTGATCTTACCTGACACGCGCTTCATAGCCTTCGTTTGTGCGGCCGAGCCCACTCGCGACACCGACACGCCGGCGTTGATAGCAGGCCGCATACCTTTGTTGAAGAGGTCAGTCTCGAGGAAGATCTGGCCATCGGTAATTGAAATAACATTTGTAGGGATATAGCCCGAAACGTCGTTCTCTTGTGTCTCAATTATTGGGAGTGCGGTCAGCGAGCCGCCGCCTTTTTCCTTGGAGAGCTTTGCAGCGCGCTCAAGCAAACGAGAGTGGAGGTAAAATACGTCGCCCGGATATGCCTCGCGACCTGGTGGTCGGCGAAGGAGGAGCGACAGCTGGCGGTATGCCACTGCGTGTTTTGATAGGTCGTCGTAAATGATAAGCGCGTCGCGGCCTGAGTCCATAAAGAACTCGCCTATGGCAGCACCCGCAAACGGTGCTAGGTATTGGAGCGCGGCAGGAGCGGCAGCGCCTGCGTCGACAATAATTGAATATTCAAGCGCTCCGCGGTCGCGAAGCAAGCCTACCAAGCGCGCGGTCTTAGACTCCTTTTGGCCGATTGAAACGTAGATACAAATTGGGCGCGACTCCTTTGGCTCGGACTTTTGGTTGAGGATGGTGTCCATTGCCACGGTTGTTTTGCCCGTGTAACGGTCACCGATGATAAGCTCGCGCTGTCCGCGGCCGATTGGGATCATCGAATCAATCGCCTTGATGCCGGTGTGCAGCGGTTGCCCCACCGACTGGCGGTCCATCACGCCATATGCTTCGCGCTCGATTGGATTGCGCTTGTCGGTTTTAAGCGGTCCAAGGCCGTCTAGCGGTTCGCCGAGCGGCGACACCACGCGTCCTAAAAGCGAGTCTCCAACAGGAATGGAAAGCACTTGGCCGGTCGCCTCAACTACCATGCCTTCGGAAATCAAAGCAGCATCGCCCAAAATAATTGCACGCACAGATTCCTCTTCGAGGTTCAAAATCACGCCAAAAACGTCTGCAGATTCAATTCCTTTTTCGAGCGATTTCCCACCCGAAGTAACAAAACGAACCATCTCCGACATCACGGCCTTCTCTAAGCCTTCGATTTCGGCAACACCGTCTCCGACACGTACCACCAAGCCGGTGTTCGACGCGCGTGGAGTCGGCGTAAAGTTCTCTATTTCCTTCTTAAATTGTTCAATAAAATTTTGCATGCGATTTTGGCGAAATAGTGCGATTCAGTTGGTGATTCCTCAAAATCACCTCCGCGGCTCGTGCCGGTTTCTCCCTTGAAATCCGGCACGAGCCCTTGATACGCGACCAAATTCGTTCCTTTCAATTAATGTAGTAGTGTGCGGTACAGCTCTAACAATACTCGGGTGCGCTCGCTCTCTGGCGTCACCACTCCATATTTTTTAGTTCTATCTTTTTTCTCAATAATTGTCTTATATTCGGCAAAAATGCGCGACATAAGCTTTTGGTGGCCTTTGGTAGTAAGTGTCTTTTTCAGATTAGCCAAATACTCCTCTGCCTTGTCTGGGTTGGCAGATACTAACTCAAAGACTGCAATCGCATATTGCTTTTCGGCCGTCATACTTTAGCGCTTTTCAAGAGCAACGCGCTCCATACCAAGTACTATTAATTTAGCTACCTCCTTTTTGCTTTCTTCGATAGCTTCGCGCTTTAACTCAATTGCTTGAGACTGGGCGTCCTTAAGTACTGCTTGGGCAGCTGCTTCGCTTTGTGCTAATAACTCCTGTTGTTTCTCTCCGGCCGAAGCACGCGCCTTCGCTAATACTTCGTCAGACTCCCGCCCCGCCTGGGCAAGCATCTCGCCGCGCGTGTCTTCCAACTGTTGCAGGCGCTTGTCAGCTTCGTCCGCTTTGCTTACGCCTACTGCGATCTTCTCGCGACGCGACTCGAGCATAGTTGTCAGCGGCTTGTACAAGAAGTACCACAAAATACCGGAAAGGAGTCCGAAATTTATAAGATTAATGACGAGTAGTCGCCAATCTAAGCCGAATGCGTCGAACAATGCGTGCATGAGGAAATGTAAACTATACGAAGCGAATAATGAAGGACACCACGAGCGCCAAGATGCCAAGAGCCTCGGTGAAGACGATAGCCAAGATCATGTTTGAGACAATTTTGTCGGATGCCTCCGGGTTGCGCCCGATTGCGTCCATAGCTTTGCCGCCTATCATACCAATGCCGATAGCCGGTCCTAGCACGCCGAGACCTGCTGCAATTGCCATAGCAATTAATCTCCCTGTTTGTATATCCATACTGGGTTTCTAACTCGAATAACTAATAATTTCAATGCCCACACAATAACATAGTACTCACTCTTTTTCTATGTGGACTAGTGCGCCTCCCCTGGCCGAAGGTCAATTGCCGAGTGCTCTTCATGACCCTTCTTTGCATGCGAGCCATGCGGCTCTGCTATAGCAAGCTTGATAAAGAAGAGAGTCAACATAGCAAACACCGCTGCTTGGACGACCCCCACAAAGGTCTCGAAGGCCATAAGCGGCACAGGGAGGACGTACGGCATAAAGTACCCAGCGACCGCGAGGAGTACTTCGCCGGCAAAGATGTTGCCGAACAAACGAAAAGAGAAGGATATAAAGCGCGACAATTCTGACACGAACTCAATGAGTCCAACAAAAAAACCTAACACAGAGGTGAAGTTAAAGAATTTGCCGGCGTACTTCCAGGTGCCTACTATCAAAATACCGCTAATTTCGATTGAGATAACTGCAATAATTGCGAGCGCTAAAGTGGCGTTGAGGTCGGTGTTTACGGGGCGAAAAAGCGGTATAAACTCTTGGCCGCGAAATACTCCTATACTGCCGACGAACGGAAAGAAATCGAGAAGGTTTGAAGCTGCAATAAATATAAAGATAGAAGCAATGAGCGGGAAAAAGCGTACCGCAAGGGCGCGGCTGCCTAAAATTTGCTCCATATATCCCAGTGCAAACTCAAACAAAAGCTCAAAAAAGTTTTGCACTTTGCCGGGTATAAGCGTTGGTTTGCGACCCACCAACACTGCCACGACTATAAGCACAGCCATAACCAGCCACTGTGTAATGAGCGTGTTGGTGATAGGAATACCCCAGACTGTAAAAAGCCGCTCGGCGGAGAGCGCGATGTGTAACCCTTTTTCCTCCATATACTCAGTCACTATACCCAAAATGTTCCAAAAAATAAAGGCAGGTATAAAACCACCAGAATTTAAAAGTTAGGTATATAATAGAGCAAATGGCGTACCTGACTTTTTTCTTAGTTCTTGCAAGTATTGTGGGAGGATCGCTTTCCTTCAAAGCAAGCTCTGCACTCCCCGGCGAAGTATGGTACCCCTACAAACTTGAAGTAAACGAGCGAATCGAAAGCTTCGTTGCTAACACTGACGAGGCGAAAGCAAGGTGGAATCTTGCAATGATCCAAACGCGCCTATCTGAAGCGCGCATGCTTGCGCGGCATAGTCATCTTACTTTTCAAGCACAAAACGATGTATCCGAAAATATGCAACAGCATATAAAAAATGTGACCGGCATGGTAGAAAAATTGCAAAAAACAGGATATCAAAACGAAGCTTCAGTGTTAGCAGGACGTTTGTACCAAACACTCAACATCGAAACGCAAAAGGTTGCCGACGTAAGTTCGCTCGGCTCTACAAATTTACAGATTTCACTTGCGCCAGTAGTAACGCGCCTTCGCGTTACTACTGCGACCGTAGCGCTTATTTCGACAAAAGCCAACGCAAAAGCTGCGCAAGTTGAAAATGCTCCAACACAAAACCTCGCAAAACTTACTGCACCAGTCTCGACTCCTGCCGATATAAAAACTGAAAAGAAAGAGGAGGTAAAATATTTTAAGTAGGCTCAAGCGAACTACAAGAGAGTCATCCAACTTATTCTACTATTCTGCAGAATATAAGAATAAGCTACTAAGAAGTGACAAACAAACGCCTCATTTGCAAGAGGCGTTTTGCTCGTGTGTGTAAAATATTTCAGCTTACTGCGTCAGGATGTTTATAGACTTTTGCGAAATGACGACACCACTCTTGTCTTTGCTGACAAAGTTAATAGTGTACGGACCGCCTCCCTTCCACTTCCAGTTGGTCAGATCTACCACTGATTCTTTGTGCGGATAGTCGGTAGTGTTGGTTCCCATTGGTACTAACCCTCCACCGTCTACTTGCCAGAACATGTCATACATTGAGACGTCGAGGTTTTCGACCATGGCTTTGAATGGCTGCAAGCCGGTAACGCGTGAGCCGTCAGATGGCCACCAAATGTCAGTTATTTGATTTCCTGCAGGCGGTGGTGTCGTTGGAGGAGGCGTACTAGCTGAACCTACGTTAATTGTTGCCGCATTAGAGTTCCAGTAGAGGTTACTTGCCCAGCCCGAGGTAAATACGCCAACGGACATGTGGTAGGTGCCTGATATTGTTGGCGTCCAACTTGCCGTGTAGGACTGCATGGTCCCCGCGTTTATCGTTTGGTTTTCAACAAATTTTTGAAATACGCGGGTATTAGCTTGGTTGTATATTTCAATGTCTACAATACCGTTTTGAACTGAGCCGCCGCTCGCAGTGATGTTAGCGGTGACTGTCGCTGCAGAGCCTGCATTAGGTGCCGAAGGATTTACCGTTGCAGTCGTTTGGAAGCTCGAGGGCGGCGTTGTGGTAACCGGCGGCGTTGTTGGGGTTGTAAACCACTTAGTCATAACGTCCTGTGCCGGCTTGTGCTGGGGTGTGTAGTCGTTGTTGCTAGTGCCACCCGCAGCAGGGTTAGACTTCCAGTCCCACAAAAGCATGCCTTTGACGTAGTCATACTTGTTCCAATACTCGAACATTGCCTGATATGCGTTGGACTGCTCGGTCATGTCTGTGTTGCCCGACTGCTGCCAATTCCAAGGTTGCAGGTGAGCGTTGGTCAAGCTGCGATAGCCAATTTCAACAAACATAACCGGCTTACCTACTTTGTCTGAGAAAGGGCGAATGTCGGTACTATTCCAGTAGTCCCAGGCGCCTTCGAGGCCCGCGACTGAATTGTCAGATTGTAAACCATAGTAGACAGAGAGTCCTGCATAGTCCAGATCTGACCAAAATCCTATAGAATTTTTTTCGTTATTAAAGTTGTCATCTGGCGAATTGGAGTTTGAGTTTGCACTGTACGTTAACTTGCCAGAGTAGACGGCTCGGGTTTGTGCAATGAGACTTTTCCAGCGAGCGGTGTTGTCATAGTTTTGACCCATTGACGCCATACGCACAAGCTCGGTACCGATTACCATAAGCTCCGCGCTGCGTGCTTGCGATATAGTGGCTAGATGTACGAGCCTTGTACCATACGCATTGTACCAGCCGTCGCGATCAGCAGGGTTGATGTTTGCACGCCATTGGCCATCGTACGACTCAATATGCATTTTGACGGACACTGCGAGCCCAATGGAGTGTGCATAGTCAATAGCCGATGCGAGTGAGGCGTCCGTAGGAGTATTTGCGCCGTTTTGGATATCTATTGTCGAGATGTTGCTCTGGTAGTACGGTACGACAAGCGCAACATACGTAGCACCCGTCGCCTTTAAGTCGCGAAGAGACTGCTTAAAAGTATCACTACTAAAATCAGTGGTAGAAGTAGGCACAATACTCGCACCACGAATCCACGTACTGACTGATGCGGTCGCTACCCCAGGAAGCACAAGACTTTGCGCAGCAAGAATGGTGAGCCCAAGTACGCCCGCAACTGTTTTATTGACTATGCTTTTCATACAACTGTTCTGAAATTTATGATTAGTTCTAATCTACTATTTTATACTGCCCCGCTGAAGCACTGATGAATCTAACCCTATTTTATCTCGAAACGCATGCAGCACGCTTCGGAGTCGGTAGCTCCAGGAAGGCCTAACAGGCGCTAGGGTAAAATCCTTTGCCGTATTGGTTGCAGACTCTAAAGCGGTAAATGTAGCCTTTGTGTAGCCCGGAGCACTAACCGTTATCGTTTTAAATTTCATCGGTAAAAAGACTACATATGAGCTTCCTGTTATTTTTTGTTTATAGTCTACACTTTCCACCTCGACCTCTGCACCTAGCACTTGCCCGCCCAACGTGTCTCGCACTTCACCAAACACTTTTGGTGCAGTATAGAATGCTTTTAATACATAATATGCCTGCTTCGGAGCGCCCGTGTCGTCCACCAATGCAGTCGAGCCTTGGGACAGGTCCCAATAGTTAACCAGAGGAATATGGTCACTTTGCTTATATAAGCCTATGAGCACTTGCTCGATATACTGTGCCTGCTCCTCGTCTGTTAAAGACCCATTAAGATCAAGCACTGGCGCCCCGAATTCGCCGATACCTATAGTTGCGCCTGTCGACTTTGGAATTGAGGTGATGTCGCTATTAAAGTGCTCTGGCGTGTCTACATAATGGTCGATAAGCACCGTTCCGCCCAGCGCATCTATTGCCGATGAGGTTAAGACTTGCCGTGCAACGTCTGCATTCATAGACGTATATACAACCACTTGCTTACGCGACAGTACGAATTGAGTCTGCGCTATCCTTTTTTCATCCTGTAAGAACGCGTTGTACTCAGAGGCTTTTCCTGTTGTACGAGGGTCGCCTGGGCCACCATTTTCGCACTCGGGGCATGGAGTAAATACGTCGCCATTTTTGAAAAGGTCGGTATTATCTCGTAAGAAGTTTTGCAACAAGAGCTTGTGCTGGTCGGCGGTGATTATTGAAAAGTTAAACCATCCTTCCCATCCGGAGAAGTTTCCTCGAAACCAAACTGACAAGTGGTGCGCTCGCGCTGCCGCCACCCAAAGCTTGAGC
>JAYVXZ010000037.1:0-2386 GCA_043784715.1 Candidatus Adlerbacteria bacterium | reverse complement strand
TTAAAAGTAACGGCTATAAAGGCGTATTTGGTGTCGACCTTTTGTATGACATAAAACGCAACCGCATCTACCCCAACGAATGCAATCCACGCTTCACCGGCTCGCTTGTCCTGTATTCGCTCATGCTCCTGGAGGCTAAGGTTCCGCCTATGGAGTTCTTTCACCTGCTTGCGCATCTGGGTATAGATTCTGTGTATGACTTTGAAAAAGTTAATCGCGCACTTAAAACGCGCATACCTTGTGCCCACATTGCTTTCTCGCCTAAAGGAATTACAAGTATGCAGTTGCCGCTTGCCGCGGGAGTCTACGAGTATAAACCAGAGATACCATCACTTGAATACAAACGTCCTGGTATTTCGCTTGCAGACATACAGTCTGAGCATGAGTTTTTAATAATCGATACCGTACCTTCAGTAGGAACTGCTATAGAGCAAAATGTGCCTCGCCTTTTTAAATTTATATTCCCGCGCAGTATTGCGCGCTCATCCTACGAGATAGACACCGAAGCGGGCTACCTTGTCGAGCGATTCGCCGATACGCTCCAAGAAGCAGTCACTGAGAAAAAAGAAAGCCCCTCAGAGTGAGGGGCTAGCCAATAGTCCTTCAAGCCAGGCCGATGAGTACCGAAGATAGGCTTCTCGGGACTCTCCTGCGAACACATGTCCGGCTTGGGAGAGGATAATGCGATGCATATTCGCTTTGTACGCTACGTTGCCATATGATAGTGCCACTTGCGGTGGCATATCTTCGTCCTTACCACCCGACACAACAAGCAGTTTACCCTTGTGGGCGGCGATGCCAACGAGTGCTCTACTGTCCTCCGGAATATGCTCCTGAGAACGCCACTCCCATAGGGTTTCCATATCTACCATCTGCTGAATCGGCTTATTCCACCCATCGTTTGGGTAGAGCGCAGGTGCCCGCAAGAGAAGTCCCATAAAGGGTTGCTCTGTGGCAGCCACCGCGAGCAAGTAGGCGCCATAGCTCGAACCAACGCCGACTAACTTGGACATATCGACAGTATGCTGGCGCTTCATATAGCGAAGTGCAAGTTCGATGTCGAGCATATGGTCCTCGCGTGTAACCGTTTGGATTGTCTCAGTAGCGTCGCCGTGTCCACGCAGGGTAAGCATGAAGACATTGCAACCAAGGGTGAGGCACGTATTTTTTATCTCACCGAAGGTAGTGCCGAAGGTAGACTTCCAGCCATGTACCATCAGAATTGACGCTCGCCGCTCGCCATCTGTTGCCCGGTCAGTCGGTGTATACACCAAAGTCGGCCCGCGTGACCAATCAGGCTTCAACAGAAGGACATTTTTGTCATCAGACATTTCAATTACATCCTTTCGTTTGCTAAGCAAAATCCGAAAATACTGTATCATTCTTTTTTTAATTCGTCAATTTTATGCCGCCGGGTGCAAGAGACGCAGGATGTCGTGGTAGGAAATCACGAGCATGAGCGTGATGAGGAGTGCGAAGCCGGCAATGGTCATGCGAGTGGCGAATTTTTCGGAGATCGGTTTGCGACGGATTGCTTCAATGAGGATAAAGAGGAAGCGGCCGCCGTCGAGTCCGGGGACCGGGACGAGGTTGATGACCGCGAGGTTAATCGAAATGAGCGCGGTTAGGAAAATCGTGTTGATGATGCCTTGCGACACGGCCGAGGAGCCTATTTTTACTATGCCTATTGGCCCTGCGACACTGCCAAAGTTCGCGGTGCCGTGCACGATAGTCGAGAAGAAAGTCGCAAGTCCCACCGCAGTCGCGACCGTCATTTGTTTCGTGACTATCGCACCTTGGACGAGTGCTAAGGCGGGGTTGAGCTTAAGAATGCCCACGTCATCGAGCTCGACACCGAGCGCTTTGTGACCTTCGACTACCCCATCTGCAGGCTTTGCAAGGAGGTTAACCGGTGTGCCGACGCGACTAACCGTAAGCACCATGCTTTCGTTTTGGTGAGCGGCTATGAAAGCTTGTACACCTTTTGTGTTAACGTTTTCGGGCAGCTTATCAGTGCCGGTTTCAATGACGCGCAGGATGTCGTTTGGTTTGACTCCCGCTTTGTCGGCAGGCGATCCGGGGAGGACGTTAAGAATGGTTACCTTTGCATTTTGCACTTGGCCCACGCCCACATGGTCGACCGATGACTGCATACCGATCATGTACCCGGCAGAGAGGACCAGCCACGCAAACAAAATGTTAAAGATGATACCGGCGACGATAACTGCCGCTTGGACGTAGCGCGGTTTGTGCACGAAGCTCCTGGGGTTGGTGAGAAGGTCGGGGTTTGCATCGTCTATATTTTCGCCATAGATTTTAACAAAGCCGCCAAACGGGAGTGAGTTGATGGTGTATTCGGTCTCGCCAAACTTCTTGCCAAAAAGTT
>JAYVXZ010000036.1:0-2392 GCA_043784715.1 Candidatus Adlerbacteria bacterium | reverse complement strand
TATTTTGGTGACGACCCTAACTAAAAAGATGGCGGAGGACCTTGCCGAATATTTGAAGGACCGACACATTAAAGCTGCCTATCTCCACAGCGACGTCCAAACACTCGACCGTATCACTACGCTCACGGAACTTCGCAAAGGTACGTATGACGTGCTCGTTGGCGTGAACCTGCTTCGTGAAGGGCTCGACCTTCCGGAGGTAAAGCTCGTTGCTATTTTAGATGCCGACAAAGAAGGTTTTTTGCGCTCGGAGACATCTCTTATTCAAACTATTGGCCGAGCTGCTCGAAACGTCGACGGCCGAGTTATTTTGTATGCGGACCATATGACAAACTCGCTTGAAAAGGCAATAGGCGAAACCAATCGTCGCCGCGTCATACAAGTCGCACACAATAAAAAGCACAACATAACACCGACGACCATCAAAAAAAATATAAAAGACATTACTGAAGAGATGCGAAGCGAACACGGCAAAGCGGTCAACACCCTGCTTTCGGTCGACTCTGACCTATATAAGAAAGATCCGAAGAAGTTTTTAGCAGAAAAAAGGGAACAAATGGCCGACGCCGTGCGTGAACTCGACTTTGAGACGGCCGCCATCATACGCGACGAGCTGTTTACACTCATGGGAGATGAAGGAAAAAAGAAACCAAAAGTACGACCAAAGAAAAAATAATCCTTAAAGCATGAAATAAAAAAACACCGCGGACAATCCGAAGTGTTTTAAGGACTGCGTTTAAAACGCAATTTGTAGAAGGCTAAGAAGGAGTACATGAGCGATCGCAGACTTCAGTACAAACTTTAGTGTTAGCGGATTCTTTCGCGCGATACTGATTCGATTTCTCTTTTCCGGGCAAACCCTTTGCGAGGCGGCTATTTTTCTAGCAGCTCTTGCACGTGTGACGACTGGGGCTGGCATTGCCGCTACCTCCGGTGCAGTTGCGAAATTATGGTGATTCCACAAAGCAATATAGCCACAAAGATTGCCCGCATTGTTTTGTTTCGCCAGAGCCAGTGCATTTTACCGCGCAAACCAGCGTTGTCGGACATAGCTCCTCCTTACCGCATGATGGAGATGATATTGGATATACTTACTCCACTTAGGGCGTAGCTGGCTATAAGCATGCCAAGCACCAGGGCAATCATCAGACTAAAAGAGGGGTGCGGGGAGTCAATCAAGCCTAAACTACGTGCTATTTTTCGAAAAGACATAAGCCTCTCCTTTCCTTTGACGCAATTACGAATGCATCTTATCCACCTCAACTATAGGACACTTCATGCTTTTTGGCTAGGGCTTTAATGGGCACTATGGTATACTCATTTTCAAGACATACGTACCCCTATAGGCTCTGCTTGGGGCGATTGTTGTGTTTACATTTTCTATGGCTGAAGAATTTATACATATAAAAGGTGCTAAAACCCACAATTTAAAGAATGTCTCGCTGACGCTGCCGCGCGGCAAGATGATTATCTTTACCGGCCTCTCGGGAAGCGGGAAGTCGTCTTTGGCGTTTGACACTATTTTTGCTGAAGGTCAGCGTCGCTATATAGAGTCTCTGTCTGCGTACGCTCGGCAATTCTTGCGACAAATGCAAAAGCCGGATGTAGAGGAAATTACTGGCCTTTCGCCGGCAATATCTATAGATCAGAAGAGTCGCTCAAACAACCCGCGCTCGACGGTTGCAACCATTACCGAAATTTATGACTACCTTCGTATTTTGTATGCGCGCGTCGGCAAGCCGCACTGTTTAGTATGCGGCCGCGAAATTCGCAAGCACTCCAACGAGGAGATAATCCACAGCATCGTCGAAAGTGTTACTAAGCTTGCTCCAAAAAAAACTCGAAAAATAATGGGCGTTGAGATTAACGAAGACGTAGTGCGCATTTTTGCCCCGGTCGTGGTCGGTCGCAAAGGTGAATACTACCAACTACTGTACGACTTACTTGGCAAAGGGTTTGAAAAGGTTAAGGTCGACGGCAAGATGCAGAACTTGCGCGAGCAAATCATCCTCTCAAAAAATAAAAAACACAGCATTGACGCGCTAGTGGATGAAATTTTGATATCTGATTTTACGCGCGAAAAGCAAAGCTCAATGGAAAGACTGTCCGAAGCGGTCGAACGTGCGCTCCAAGAGGCCGAAGGGTTGGTCAAAATAGAGGACACAACAGGCGAACGCTTGGTATCGGCAAAGTTTATGTGCGCTTACGACGGCTTCTCATTTCCTGAAGTTGAGCCTCGGCTCTTTTCGTTCAATTCGCCCTACGGCGCATGCCCGGTATGTAATGGCTTAGGTACGAAACATATGTTTAGCATCGAGCCCTGCCCGGTGTGTCATGGCGCACGTCTCCGACCTGAGGGTATGAATGTTTTTCTATACAAAGAGAAGGCGGG
>JAYVXZ010000035.1:0-2423 GCA_043784715.1 Candidatus Adlerbacteria bacterium | reverse complement strand
CGGTTGAACTGGACACCTCGACTCTGAATCTCTTTGAGGTCGTGGCGGTGGTTGATGTCGCTACTCCCGTATCAAGGAAGCGCAAATGTGCTCGGTGCTGCGTCAACCACGCTCGCCATAATCGGTTTTGGCGATAGAGCGGTATCCGCGGCAAGCGCCAATGTCCCGGTAAACTTTATCGGTTTTGCAGCGACAACGACCACTAACTGGAAAGCTATTGTTGTGAGTGGCGGTCTGGCAACAACAACTATTGATACGGGAGTAGCGACATCAACCACCGCCACGACCTCAAAGAGATTCAGAGTCGAGGTGTCCAGTTCAACCGTCAACTTCCTTATCGACGGTAACGTTGTTGCGGTAATTTCACCTGCGTCTCAGGTGAGCGTCCCGCTCGCGCCGATGGTTGCGGTGAGCAAGACGGTAGCGGAAGGTTTAGCGGTATCCGAAGCAGACATTGCATCACTGCGTGTTTGGATCGACGACCCCATAAGCCCAATAGCATCCGCCAGTGCCGCATCGGTGCCACAGGGTCTCACTATTATTGAGACAGATCCAGCTGAACAACTAAAAAAGAAACTCAACCGGAACCTTGATTTTGAAAGAGGCACTGGTTCAGGGGTGTGGTACATCGCAAGTACCTCAGTTCCGCAAGTGAATATGCTTGTTGGATTCAGCTCAGGAATATCAAGCGCAGTCGTTGAGCCGGCAAGCAGATACACAAGGCCTATTGGAGTCATGTCTTGGAACTCAAGCTTCAGTGGCCTAAGCACTGGAGATATTCCCGTCGTTACTTCTGGTCGCATCAAGGCGCTTGTATCGCTCTCAGGTGGAGCTATCAATGTTGGAGATGAGATCTCGGTTTCGACCACCACTTTAGGAGTCGGCACGCGAGCTGTTCGTGCAGGCTATATCATTGGGCGCGCTGTAGAAGCATTTGATCCGGCAAACAATCTTGGCGTATGTCAGAGCGGATCAACTTCGGCATATGCCACCACCACCTGCATTGGTCTTCTCACTATTGCACTCGCCCCGGGATGGAGTGAAGGCAATTCGAGTTTGTTCCAAGATCTTGCTCAGACCATCACCGACGTTCCAGAGGCACTTCTCGACTTCACAAACAGCGCATTTGCAAGCGGCGCCCAAATTACCAAGTTCGTCGTCGGCAAGTTAGTAGCGCAGACCGCCGTCATCAAAGACCTCTTCGCTCAGGTTCTCACAATACTTCCTAATGGTAAGCTAAATGTTCCTGCTGGCTCCAATCAAATAGCAGGTTCTGACACGCTTCCTGTAGGCGCCACGACCTACTTCGTCGCCAACACCAATGTCACCCAAGGCGCCAAGATCTTCATCACCCCACGCGCCTCGCTCTCAATGCCAATAGCCGTCACTGCGGTCACCCCCGGCCAAGGCTTCACCGTGTCGCTTGCAGGTCAAGCTCCTACAGACATTCCATTCGACTGGTTCATGGTCGGCACCTACGACGCAGGCTCTGGCACAGGTGCACCCCAGACCGCTGCAGTAGTACAATCCACAAACGGCAGCGGGGGAGGAACACCACCACCCGCTTCAGCACAGCCGCCACTTATTGACACAAGTTCCTCGACCCCACCAATAGGCTCTGGCACTACAACCCCGCTCATCGATAATGCCGCGTCTACTACTCCAGCCACCACTCCCTAGACTGAATCTACCGAGGGCCGCCCTCTGTACGGAGGGCGGCCCTCGGTGTATGATTTGGGTATGCAAAGAAAGATAGTATTTTCAGAAGGGGAGTATTACCATGTCTATAATCGCGGCGTAGAAAAACGCGATATTTTTTTATCAGATGATGAACGAAAACGATTTGTAAAATTACTTTATCTTAGTAATGGCGATAAACCATATGAGACCCGTACAGTACAAAACTTGCCATTGAGTTCTATTGAAGTCGGCAAACAAAAAGTCGCTATTGCGGCATATGTGCTTATGCCCAACCACTTTCATATTCTGGTAAAAGAAATAAACGAAGGAGGGTTGAGTGAATACATGGAAAAGTTAACGACAGGTTATGTGATGTATTTCAATAAAAAACACAAGCGTGTTGGGCCACTTTTTCAAGGTCGTTTTAAGGCAGAGCATGTAGATACTGACGAGTATCTCAAATACTTGTTTGCATATATTCATCTTAATCCCGTAAAGTTGATTGAACCACAGTGGAAAGAAACGGGTATTCGTAATACCAAGAAAGCCAAGGATTATCTGAAGAATTACAACTATTCAAGCTATGCTGACTATATCGAAGTCAAACGTGATGAATCGTTGATTTTATCCAGAAAAGAGTTTCCTGAATATTTTTCTAACATGAAAGATTTCGAAGATTTTATCAGCGATTGGCTGGAATACAATAATGACGATATTGTTGTTGAAGCAAATGATTAAAAAAA
>JAYVXZ010000034.1:0-2424 GCA_043784715.1 Candidatus Adlerbacteria bacterium | reverse complement strand
CGTGAATAGTGAGTGTGCCGGTGTCCGCTTCGCACTGAGCTATTTGAGTTTGCGCCACCAGCGGCGTAAAGGTCGTTTCCCAATGTCCTTCAAACTTTGTCAGATATGGGTACTGCGACTCCGGGGAGCTCACCGCCAACGTATTGTAGACAAACGAGTAGACTGACTGTGGCAACACATTAAGCGAGAAGGCGGCCATGAATCCCACCCCCGCTATCACAAAAGTGAAGCACACCATAAAAAAGAGTTTATGACCCATAGCAAAAGTATAGCAGAGATATATTCAGCTCACGCAGGCCTGCCACTTACCTACAACTGTAAAATATATCGCTCAAGCAAAAGCGACAGCTCCCCTGCCCCGCGGTGCGAGTCGTGATAGAGCGAAACGAGTTCGCCCGAAATTCGACATAGCTCTTCTTTTGTATATTTTCCTTTTACCCCTTTGCTTAGCCCTCCTTCGCTAAAGCTTCGGCGGGCAAGCATATCGCGGACCTTCCAATGGAGCATGCCGGCAAACGCTTCGGGTACGACGCCTTTTCGAAGTGACTCATGGAGCTCGAGCCAAAGCTTTTTCCTGTCGCGTGCCGCAAAGGTAAAGGTCATTGAGAACATATTAAAAGCCTCCACTTTTTTGGGTGCCGCGTGCACGACAACTTCGGCACAGGCTTTGGTCACGACATCCATCGGCCTCTTCAGCAGCTTTTCTTCGGTCAGAATAAACTGGTGTGGCGAGTCCACCAACTCCTTTGTGATATCTAAAAACTCATCCGCTCTCGCACCGTTGAGTGCGCCCCCCAAGCGAAACACGCGAGTGTCCCCCATGAGCGACATCGTCGAAGCCATCGCAAGCAGCTCGTCTATCGAAAGCTTCTCCCATTCAAGATCTTCGATGGGGAATACAGCAGCCGCTTCAGAAGTTTTTTGAAGAAAATAGTCTGGCCCGCTTGGCTGCCTTTCGGCTATGCTCGGGAGAATCTGAGGTGATTCAGCAGAATCATGCCGCGCAATTGTCCTTTGAGGCGCGGCTGGGTTCGGAGTTGGAGGCACGCCAACAACCACTTTCATCATAGAGGCATCGCCTGCATGTCTCCCCAATTGTTACCCCGTTTCCCTTCTGCTTTAAAGGGGATGCCTTTACGCTCCTTGTCGGACAAATTATTTTCCATAATTTCCTTAATACGCTTCGCACACTTTTCGACGTGGGAGTGTTTGATTTCGAACACGAGTTCGTCGTGCACCTGGAGCAGCATCTTTATTGAGTCATCAAGCTTTTCTTCCGCTATCCAATCTGCTATTTCAACCATCGCAAGCTTAATGAGGTCTGCCGACGTGCCCTGGATAGGGGCGTTAATTGCCATACGTTCGGCCGAAGCGCGCACGTACGGTATCGGTGAAGTAATACCGAGGAAGTACCGGCGACGGCCAAAGAAGGTCTCGGTGTAGCCGCGGCGCGCGGCGTCGTCTTTGGTCTCTTCCAGATACTTTGCCAAACGCGGGAAGGCTTCGAAGTACTGGTTGTAAAATTCTTGCGCGTCGGAGCGCGACGTGCCGAGCGAATCCTTGAGGGCATTCACCCCCATCCCGTAGAGAATGCCGAAGTTGATAACCTTCGCGCGTCGGCGCTGCTCGTAGGTCACGTCCTTGGGCTCTACACCAAACACGCGCATCGCAACTTCGGTGTGTACGTCGCGGCCGTTCTTAAACGTGTCGACGAGCGTCGGGTCTTCAGAGAGGAACGCCGCGATGCGCAACTCAATTTGCGAGTAGTCAAACGACACGAGGTCCATCCCCTCGCCTGCAACGAACCCGTGGCGAATGGCGCGGCCCAGTTCGGTCTTGATAGGAATATTTTGTAAGTTCGGGTCGTGCGATGCGAGGCGTCCGGTTGTTGAACCTTCTTGGACATATGTCGTATGGAGTCGATCCTCTGCGTCTACCAAGTTTGGGATAACGTCGATGTACGTCGAAAGGAGTTTTTGTAATTCCCGATAGTTCAGCACGTCGCCGACTATCGGGTGTTGGTCGCGCAACTTCTCAAGCTCAGACTCCTTCGTCGAGCGCGCGCCGGTCGCGGTCTTCTTTTGATTTTTTACCCCGAGCCCCATCGTGTCAAAAAGGATGTCGCCCATCTGTTTGGGCGAGTTGATATTAAACTCTCCGCCAGCCGCTTCGAAGATGCGCCTCGATATTAGGTCGAGCTCTTTGCGATACTTTTTCGACAAGTCATGCAGAAAAACTTTGTCTATCTTTACCCCTGTCCTTTCCATCCCGCGCAATACGGGCGACAGCGGCAGCTCTATTTTTTCGTACACGAATGTCAGATTGCGGTCTTGTATTTCTTTAAGAATATTTTTTTTAGCGTCCTCAAATGTATCGGCCCTTCCGATTCTGTATATGTCATCCAAGGTCGACTGTGTCACATTT
>JAYVXZ010000033.1:0-24053 GCA_043784715.1 Candidatus Adlerbacteria bacterium | reverse complement strand
CTTATTGCCCGAGTTTTTCTTTTTTTGGATTATATAAAAGCTCGAACTTCTTCTATCTTTTCCTCGAGCTCTTTGGCTATTGGGCTTTGGGTTTTTTGTTTAACCACAGCGAGTACCGCTTCGTAGAACCAGAGCTTTTCGTCGCTAGGTGAATTGAAGCGTTTCCAAAAGGATTCCCCTTCGCTTTTGAGGCTACTACTCATGCTCATCAAGTTGTGGATTTTGTCAGCGGCGGAGACAAGGACAGACTCCTCGCTCGCGCGACTCAGGGTGTCTATATATTTTTGCTTTCTTTCCTTCCAGCCGACCTTCTCGTCGGAATCTAGCATAGGGTCTTTGTCTTCGGAGACGCCGCGGACAATGTCGAGTACTTTTTCGCCAAAGCGCACTTGTATCATCTCTTCTTTCTCTTTGTATGGGAGCTTTACGTCTTCGAGCACGTCGTGCAAGAGCGCCGCAACCAACACGTCTTCGTCGGCAGTATAGTTCGCGACTATGGTCATGACCGCGACCGGATGCATCGAGTAAGGAGTCCTCTCTTTATCCTTGCGAACCTGCCCCTGATGGAGCATAGCCGAAAGTTTAAGCGCTTCGTCGAGCCGGTAGGAGTAGAGCATATTTTTACAATACCACTCGCAGCTAAAATTGCTATATTTTTTTAGCAATGAAATCAAAAACGTGCCAGTGTTTTAAACTACCCAAAGCAGTAGGCTTGTCTGACTCGGTTTCTTCAAAAAAGAGAACTTCAAAATCGGACAGAAACGCTTTAGCTCCCGTTAGCGTATGAAAAGTCATACCGCTTTCTTGAATATTCCATTCGTCTTTTTCGCCAAAAAGCTGACCGGTAAATATGCCGCCATTCTTTAAAGAGTTTTGCATACCTTTTGTTGCTGCAGCAAATTTGTCGGGCGCCATAAAAGGCAACGAGTATTGCGCATTTATCAAGTCGAAATGACCATCAGGATATGCGAAGTCTGCAGCATCGACTATTTCATATGAAAATTTGTCCGCCGGGAATGTCTTTGCGACATCCTTTGCAACTGGCATTATGTCGAGGGCTGTGATGTGTTCAAAGCCTCGAGACAGTAGGTATCCGCTTTCGTTTAGTGCACCCGAGCCTACGTCGAGAGCAAATTTCTTTTCATATACAAAAGGAAGAGCTTTAATTAAAAGCTCTCGTGGCGGATATTCTTTCGTGCGTTCAAAATATTCTTTCCAATTCATAGTAAGCGGTTCCCCAAGCGCCTGAGCGCTTGGGTTTATTGAAGGATCGTCTAGTTGGTCATCAGACAATCAAGGAACCGTGCAGGCTCCCTCGTCTTGGTGCTGATACACCGGAAGTAGTGCCGATGTCCAGATGGCCAAACCTCTTCATCCACTTCACCGAACAGCGCGTTGACGCACTGTAGTGTGATCGGATAAAAAGAAAAGCCGGAGTCATCAATTGCTGGTTCGTGGTGCACGAAGCCGCGCGTGTACTTGTCGCAAAAACCGGCGTAGTCCCGACTGTGCAGCAGGAACGTATGCCAGCATTCATCTACAATTTTCGCCGGAGTCCGTTTGCCGCCAGTAAAGACACAGACTGCGAGGTACTGTTTGAGTCCATGGAAGACTCGCTTCGCCGTGTCGATATCGACTTCTTGGTCTTCTGCGAAGCGGATGACGACATCGTCGTTTTCGTAGGCCATCAGCCGAATAAGATGCTACTGGCCTTCTTCGTTCAATTGGCCGAAGATAATGACGTGACCAAGGTCTTCCTCAGTAGGAGGCCGCTTAACGTCATCAGCAGTCGCCGCAAGGGCAAGTGCTCGGTAGTTTGAAGGCATCGCCTCACGTTTTGGATATAATCCGCGGTCCATTTCCGTTTGAACTAGATCAGACATTACACAACCTTTCGTCTATAAAGAACGAAGACAAAGTGTCTCCGTGAAATACTATAACAAGTTTTTATATATATTCAACAAACTACTTTCTAGCACTAAAATAATATTCTTATCTTCAAATTCTTTAGTAATCTAGAAAATTTGAGATTTGCTACAATACACAGATGGCTATACATAAAGAAGTGGGTATCGGGCATGTGCATTTGACAGTCGCCAACCTCGAGCGGTCGCTCGGGTTCTACCGCGACCTGTTGGGGTTTGAGGTGACAGCTCGCTATGGTAGCTCGGCGGTTTTCCTTTCGGCGGGCGGGTACCACCACCATATTGCGCTTAACACGTGGGCCGGCGTGGGCGCTACCCCGCCGCCGCCGGGGCACTCGGGGCTCTTTCACTTCGCTATCCTCTACCCGACGCGCCGTGAATTGGCGCAGGCTCTCAAAAATTTAATAGATGCCGGGTACCCACTGACCGGCACTACCGACCACGGCGTATCTGAGGCATTGTATCTAAACGACCCGGACCAAATTGGAGTCGAGCTCTACGCAGACCGTCCACGAGAAAGTTGGAAGGTCGACAACGACGGCCAGGTCGAAATGGTGACCGAGCCCTTGGACTTGGCAAGCCTTTTGAAGGAGCTCGAATAAAAAAACCGTTTTACTAAAAAAAGCTGCACTTTTTAGTGCAGCTGATGGTAAGCAGAAGGAGAGATTACTTCGAAATTTTTATTGCCTCCAAAAGTGAGTTGTACCCGTGCAAAGCAAGTGTGGTGGCTACGCTCCAGAGCGCCCGAAAGTCTTTGGCGGTGGACCAGCCACTGTCGGCACTCTGCCCTAACGCACCCAGGTTAGCACGAGTTTCTTCAACCTTTTGAGCCGAAATTGTGTGCGATGCTTCCAGTGACGCTAAGCCACGCTCGGACAAGGCAAGTAGCTCATGGCGCTTGCGGGCTATCCACTCGCCGACGATCGGCGTGTTTTTCGAAGCAGTGAGAAAAGCGAGTTTAGCAGCGCCAAGCTTCAGAATAAGCGGGACCATGACAACTCTCCAAGGTGACAAAGTTCGAACCGAAAAGGACGATTCACGCTACAGATTATCAGTCGAGTCTGTTTGTATGATGATATTCCTAGCGCCATATAAGAAAATCGGCGTGTTTAAAGTGGTCGAAGTGCACTCTGAGCAAGAACATCTGAAACCCTGAAACTCGCATCGAAGCAAAGAATTTACTCAAACTCCAAACGCATGGGAGAGTGATCGGAGACTTCGTCGAGCAGGATTTCGAAGTCTTTGACCTCGATACCGTCGCTGACGAACGTGTAGTCGGCGAGCCGCTCAGGCTTTGTATAGTGGATGGTGCGTGTCGAGGTGACGCCATATTCGGTAATGAGATTGCGTAGCCCCGCCGCCTTAAACATCTGCAAGCTTTCGGTTTCGGGAAGCAGATTAAAATCGCCGCACAAAATGTAGGGGTTTGTGAGCGTCTTTGCGAAGGCGAGAATATTTTCGGATTGTTTGAGCCGGTCGTCGGAGTCGCCTTTACCTTTACCATTCCATAAGCCATGGAAGTTTATAACTGTTCGAGGGCCATTTTTAGTATTGAAAGTAATGTACTGAATATTGCGCGCGTGGTGGCCTACGTCACCTAGTGGTATATGCCCCCGCTCTTTGTAGACGAACACATCACCTTCGTCGACAACTTCAATGTCTTTCTTTATTAAAATTAGCAAACCATAGTCGTTTAGGTAGTGTGGGCGAAAGTAGGCTTGATGTTCTCCAAGTAGTGTGGAAATTTCCTGAAGCCCGCGGATCATCACGCGAGATTGGTCCAAAGGCAGCCCGCCCGCATGTTGACCTTCCAATGCGTCATACGGTGCCGACCATATTTCTTGCAAACAAAAAATGTCGGCGTCTTTGTGCGTTTGGAAAAAAGCGAGGAGCTGTTCCTTTCCTGCGCGGCCGCCCCAGGTGTTTAGTGAAATTAGTTTCATTAAGCTTTTGCAAAGAAAAATTGTGGTTTTATTTTCGCCAGTTAGCACCGCTCCAGCCGAATATAGCTTCAAACAGTATGTAGCCGGATGCGAGTAAGAGGATGACGTTCCACGATGTCGTTATGGCCACCGCAAGAAGTACCGCGGCAAGTGCTACACGCACAAGCCTGCCGGTGTGACCAACGTTTTTGTAAAACGTCCCCTTGGTTGCGAGCTTGACCCCAAAGCGAAGCGCCAGCCCGACAAGTGTCGCTACAACATAAAGTACTAAAACATATCCCCACCCGAAGGGCGAAAGTATAAAATTTAAGGGCGATTCGTTGAAGAAGTTCCTCTTGATTTGTGGGATAACACGAATGGCGTTTAAACCTTCCTTTACATCGAAGACTTCGGTCTCGCCTATTGCCACTGAGTACTTACTGTCGTTGTTGCTGCTCCAGACGTGGATGATGTAGTTACCTGGGCCGACGTTCGCCCTATATTCGGGACCCATCCAGTAGGTGTCGTGACCAAACGGCTCGAAGAACTTCTTCCACTGAAAGTCCAGGCCACCCAGGACCGCAAGTGGTTTGTCGGTGTTGCCGTCTTTGAGTATCGCAGCCGAGATGTCCTTCTTTTGGCCCGCGATGTCGGGCACGAGCACGTTCACGTAGAGTGCAAATGGTTTGTCGGCGTGGATTACGTAGTCCTGCGGCTCTCCCATGAGCTGTGCGTAATATGCTTTTGACACTTCAGGCTGCACAACGGTAGTGGTCGCCGAAGTTACAATACGCGGCTGGTGCGCAAGCGCAAATGACGGCAGCAAGATTATTCCGAGCGCAGCAAATAACGCGTACTGTTTTTTCATATATTCATTTAAGCAAAATTTATTTTTGATCGCCTGGGTCTTTTATATCTTCAAACTCCCACGGGCGGTCCTTTTTACCCAGCTTTCCAAGCGACATTGCGCGTAGCGTTTTGATACTAAAATAGAGCGCAAACATAAGTGCTACTGCAGCGCTTTCTCGAATAACAAAAAGCGGCACTCCGTCTTGAGCGTAGTAGGTTATAACCGTAGACTCCAAAAGGAGTATGCCTATCGCCGCCACTACCGCGTCATACAAGAGCAGCATCCTGCTGTGCGGATTTGTTAGTCCTGCGAGGATAATGAGCACAAGTGAACTCGCCACCTGAACAAACGTACCGAGCGGTATAAGGTTACCAAACACCGGTATTGCGATTGCGAAAAGCACGGCCGAACCTACAAACAAAGCCCGCACATAGTCCCCGTAATAGTGAGGTATGTCTTGCCACTCTATAAACTTAGGAGAAAGAGAGCGTTGCACTCCCTCTTTGTCGTAGCTGTCATTCATTTGTATATAGTACAACTTTCATACTGTTTGACGAATGTAGTATCTATCTCATACAGAGGAGCCGCACTAACCAAACGTGAAGGTATAGGCATCCAGCGAGCTGCTCTCAATATCGAGCTCGAGCGTGTGCTCGGAGTAGTCGAGCAAGTGCACGACTTTATAAAGGCGGTTGTCTTTTACTTTCATGGTGCCGTCTTGCGACACGTCTGCGCCGGCGTTGCCGCCTATCGGTTTGCCATCTAAAAGAATTTTAAGCGACGCTCCCCCGGCAGAGCTTGCCACTAAGTACACGTCGCGTGCCAAGAACTTGTAGCGGATTTTTGCGGCCGAAGTAGACTCTGCAAACTCGGGGCTGAACGTCCATGAGCCCGAGAGGTACAGCACGTTGCGTGCGGTCGAGTCGGGGAAGCTCAGCGTCTGCGAGCCCGCACTTCCCGCGTGGCCGTTGCCAAAGTATTCGTTGCGAGCCGAGCCGAAGTACGTCTCGGGGCTGCCGACCTTGCCCATCTCGGGAGTCACGACGTCTTTAGGTACAGACATGCTTGTTATGTCGACTTTGGTCCCGAGGATGGTAGCGCGCTCAGCAAGTGCTTTTTGAATTGCTTTTTCGGTCACGTCGTAGGAGCCTTCACCCGCATGGTCGTACACAATATAACCGTCGATGTCGATTAAGTATTTACGCGGCCAGAACTGGTTGCCGAAAGCGCTCCAAGTGCCATAGTCGTTGTCGAGTACGACCGGGTACTTAAGCCCAAAAGTATTGTGTACTGCATTTTCGACATTGGCCTGGACCTTCTCGAACCCGAACTCCGGCGTATGTATACCTATAATTTCGAGGCCCTGGTCGTGATACTTGTCATACCACGCTTTGAGGTACGGTATCGTACGTTGGCAATTAATGCAGCTGTAGGTCCAGAAGTCTATGAGCACTACCTTCTTACCCTTAAATTGGCTAATGGTAATTGGCTGGCCGTCAGTGTTGACGAAGCCACTGGGCTTGGTTATTTCAGGAGCGCGCGGGTATGCGGCAGCTTTGGCGCGTGTGCGAATTCCTGCGTCCTGCGTTGCCGGTACCGGCGGCGTACTGTTTGCAGTAGTTGCGGTTGGAGATGTGGTCGAGGTGTTTGCCGAGCCGGTACCGTTGGCGCTAGGATCCGTGTTTGTGACAGATGGTTGCGGTGCACTGCTTGGCTGCGACAGTATGAGCTTTTGCTCGATTTTAGTCACATCAAACACATTGTTCGCGACGGCGAGCTCAAGCTTTTTGTCGTAACCAAAGATGATAGCGACCCCAAGTAGGAGGAAGACAATGCCAACACCGCGCTTGAGCCAGCCCTTCGGGTCGGAAGCAACACCGAATTTTTGTAGAATCTTTTGGCTTGCAACCGCGACAATGAGGAGTGCGCCGCAAAGCCCCACCGTGTAGGCGAGGAGGTAGATGATACCTGTTGTAAGTGAACGAGGCAGGACAGTCGCTAAAATTAAAAAGTACGTTGGGCTGCAGCTGGAGAAGACGGGGCCAAGCGCGGCACCAATGAGCATGTCACCTGCAAGACTTTGCTTTTGGTAGCCGGTCGCCAAAAGTTTGTTTGAGCTTCGATTGATAGAGCCCACAAACGACAAGCGGTCCCACAACGCAGGAAAGAGCATAGTGAGTCCCAGCGCAAAAATGATTCCACCCGAGACTATTTGCCAAAACTCCGGCGGGATAGATATGAGCGAAGTGGAAACTTTAAGGAGAAGCGTAAAAAGTATGACCGACACACCAAGCGACAGCGTTACCGCAAGTGCTCGCCTAAAACTATTTCCCCCGCTGACCGAACCGCCGACGATGACCGGCAAGAGCGAAATGGTGCACGGCGCTAGCACCGTGAGCACACCGGCAAGCAAGGATAGGAGAAAAAGTATCATACAACTCTCCTATTCGTCGTCTTCGTCGGAGTCGTCTTCCTCTTCGGAAAAAAACTCCTCGATAGGCAAGCCTTTTTTGCGTCGCATTTTGTTCGCTTCGTCAATGATGCGAGCCGAGCGCGCATAGCCGGTGTGGAACTTCGACTGCACACGAGCGACGGAGAGCTTCTCCCAGCGGCTCACCTGTTCGGCTATCTCTTCGTCCGATGGGCTGTTGTAGATTATTTCGTTAGGCACTTCGTCCCAGAGCACAAAGAGCAATACGTCACTATGCTGCTGGCCGGTTAAGGAAATTGCTTGTGATGGTTTTTGCAGGAATGTGTATGGAATAAACGGGTAAAACGTCGCATTTTCAAATTGGAAGTCCATACCTTCGTGCTTCCAGCGGCGGTGGAAGATAAATGGCGGGAGCATTGTCTTGGATGCCATGAGCGCATCAAGATCTAAAGCATTAATGCTGAGTATAAGCGGGTCGTCCTGGCCAAGCGTCACAAAGCGCACCGCAAAGCCACAGCTCGTGCATTGGACATTGCATAAGTTGAGCGTCTTTTCTTTCGGGACCAGCTGCGCTTTGCAGTTCGGACACGGGATAAACGGGAGTATGAGCGATAGTTTTGCGTATTCCTCGGGCTTCATGACCCATATTGTACACCTCAGCGCGAAGTCACCAAGTGGTTACGCAATAGATGAGTTTCCGCACATTTTTTACTTATTCCGATTTTTGTTCCAAGTCTTTGAACGGCAGGTTTGTGATGAAGTCGCCCTTACCTATTTGCACGCCGTTTTTACGAACAATGCCGTATGCGGTCGACACATGAAAGACGAAGTTTGGTACAGCATATGCGAGTGCATATTCTGACCCAAGCAGATACTTTGTCGGATAATAAGGGAGTACAATGTGCCGATCTGCAGAGCCATCGAAATCTTTTTCGCTGACACTTGCTATAAACAATAGTGTTTTGTCTATTCGCGTCTGGAGCTCGGCAAAAGATGTTTCAGTATCTTCCATGACTGGGTTTTCAAGACCAGTAAGGCGCGCGACCGCACCCTTTGCATTGTCGCAAGAAACCTGCACCTGCTTTTTGAGCGGGAACATGTCAGGTGCGAGCGAGTCACCCAGCATTGCCTCTTCGTTCATACCAACTTCCTTTGCGTGCGCTTCGGCTTTGCTTAAAATCTTCTTAAGACCACCGAGCATGTTTACAAATAATGGCACCGTGTATGTGTATGTATTTTGCATCATATGAATATTTTTTAGTTATTGAATCTAGTAGTATAGCTTTTTAGTTTCAGAGGCGCCATGAGTTTGAAAAGAAGGAGATACGGTCTTACAGCTTCCGACTGTCGTAAGCCCAATGTAAAATAGCTTGGCGCTGGCGCGGGCGGCATATGTAGTCTCCGGGGCGGCAATTGAGTCTTAGCTGCGCCATATGCCTTCGGATTGCGAGCCACCGTTTGATTTGTCGTTCGTCTTCGCCGGCGCCATTTTTGCCCGGGAGCCTGCGGCCCATATAGTAGCGGCAGTACCACTGGAACCACCCACGCGGGTCGTCTTTGTATATCCAGCCTTTTGCCTGCCACACACGCAGAGGCTGGCTTGCATTCACTGTAAAAAAATTAAGCTTAGCGTCACGCATAGCACTATCCTCTTTTTGCATTTTTGCTTTTACGAACCAGTCTTTCGGAAATTCTTCCTGACAGTCGCACAGATAGACACCGCCAAAGACTCCAAGCGCCAGCATTTGCTTGGGACTGAGGTCCGGCTTAAAGCGTGGATCGAAGTTTTTGCCTATAGGCTCGCTAAGCTCATAGGTATACCCTTTTTGCATTTTGTCAGTAACATGAACGGTAGTGTTGGCGGGCATATTATTTTTTATATCGCTTCACATACCACTTCCCCCACAAACGGCGCATGATAAGCCTATCAAAAAGGCGGTCAGGACCAATTGGGTTAACCAAAACAGTGATAAAGCCCGCACGGTTGCCGCCCAAAATGTCGGTCATGAGCTTGTCGCCTACCATCACCACTTCCTCTGGTCGACACTCAAGTATTTTGGCCAAGCGCTTGAAGTATGCGTCGGCGGGCTTCCGTGCAAAGTGCGGCTGCATCACACGAGCACCGATACTGTCGGCAATGGCTCCTAAGTTTCGGGTACTATTACTGGCGAGAAAAATCTTTTCGATATAACCGCGCGCTTTTTGGTCGAGCAAAAAGTCTCGCACTTCGTCGTCGAGCACCGTCGAATTGAACTTGACGAGCGTATGGTCAACGTCGAGCACCAGACACTTCACCCCAAGTGCATGCAGCCCGGCGAAATCTATAGTAGATACACTTTGTGCGATATAGTCGGGAACGAGTCCCGTGGCCTTACTAATTTTGGTGGTTGCGTCAATATTCATCAGTTCTTAGTATACTAACTGTCACGCTGCTAAATATGAAGACCCCCAAAGAACTTGAAGACATCATAAAAAAAGAAAAGCGCGCCATGCTGCTCGTGAACACCCAGTCGCGCCGCGGTGAAGACACGATGGCGAATGCCAAAGCGCTGCTAGAGGAGCAAGGGTTTCGCTTCATGGGTACGTACCCAATACAGAACCCAAAACTCCTTAACATGACTATCCGCGAGATTATGCAGGAGAAGCCTTCGCTCCTTATTTTAGGAAGCGGCGACGGTACGGTCAGCGAAGTCACCAACCACCTGGCTTACACCGACACGGTGCTTGGGTACTTACCTTTGGGTACGACCAACAACTTTGCTCGGAGTGTCGAAATTCCTTTTGACTTGCGCGACGCTATTGCTACAATTTCGACCGGGCGCGTTGTCGAGGTCGACTTGGGTACCATTAATGGTCGCTACTTTGCGAACGTTGCGAGCATCGGCATCTCGGCCGAAGTGGCTGCGACAGTGCCCGCATCACTCAAAAAATATATGGGTCGCTTTGCCTACACGCTCACCGGCATGCAGGCCTTTTTGGGGCATGAGCCGTTTAAGTCGAAAGTAATTGCCGACAACACGATGCACGAACTTGAAACGCACCAGCTCATTATCGCCAACGGGAGATTCCACTCCGGCACGTTAATTGCACAGGACGCAAGCATCGACAATGCGCGTCTTGCGGTATTTCCTCTTGGGAACCCGAGTCGGTGGCACCTCGCTGCCGATATGATGCAGTTTATGTTTGGTAAAAAAGGAACGCAAAAGGAAGAGAAGTTTATTACCGCAAAAGAGATTTTAATTTTGACTGATCCCCCGCGCGAAGTCGAAATAGACGGAGAAATAAAATCGATGACGCCTATAAGAGCAGCTATCGCGCCCAAAGCATTAAAAGTAATCGTCCCCCAGTCTTACAATGGATAAGTTTTTTGCACAGGTAGTCACGAGCTTGCCGCATGCATGGCAGCCCACTATGGTTGTGTTTACAACACTCGGCTCTACAATGGTCGTCCTTGCAGTAGTACTTGCATGGGCGAGTATCGAACTCATATTTAAAAAGCCTTGGCGAGCGTTATATATGACACTTTCATTACTGTCGGTTCCTTTATATGTTGCAATTAAAATGTTGGTCCACCGACAGCGCCCTATGAGCGAATTCGTGTTGCAGTTTGGGCTTCACGACTACAGCTTCCCGAGCGGCCACGCGACTGGCTCAATGGCTGTATACATGACGCTCGCGTACTTGCTCTCTCGCCGACTACCCAAGCCCTGGAGTGTTGTGAGTTTTGTAGTACTTGGGTTACTCATTTTTTGCATTGGCATATCGCGGGTCTACTTGCGCGTCCATTACCCAACTGATGTGCTTGGCGGATGGGCTATTGGAGTGCTCGTCGTCTTTGTACTTCATAAGTTTTTAAGTAAGGGTCTGGCATAGTCGAAGTTATGGACACAGAATTTAAACGCACAACAAACCACGATGTAATTCGACAGTGGGTGGAGGAACATGACGGCACACCGATTAATTCAGCGGGAGTGAACGCAGAGGAAATTATTGATATTGGATTTGGATCTGCGGTCGATGAGTCTTTAAAGATAACGTGGGATGAGTTTTTTGAAAGGCTCGATACAAACGGTCTTGCCTTTCGCCACTCGGAGGATGTAATTCGCGGACAAGAGAATCTTTCCTACAGCTTTATATCCGCGAGCAGCCCGTCAGACACCCAGGAAGACGAAACCGAATTCCCTGAATCAAATGAACTTGCCGAAGAAAATATCAATAACAGTTTTTCAGGAGACTAGTAAGAAGCGCTAGTACAATGACACGAGGACCGCGCCGCCAGCTACGGTCATAAGACCTATCGTAATCCAACCTATTACCGTGGTGAGCGGCTTGTTGACGTGATTTTTCATCAATATTTTATTGCTACTTATGAGCACTATAAAGACAAGTATTACGGGAGCCACTAGGCCATTTGCAACTGCCGAATAGATAAGCGCTTTGATTGGGTCTAGACCTATAAAGTTTAAACCAAGCCCTACAATCATGGATACTATTATCACTCCGTAAAAAGCATACGCCTCACCCAACTTACGATACAGTCCTGTCTTCCAGCCAAAACTCTCAGAAATCGCATACGATGCTGAACCCGCGAGCACGGGGACCGCGAGCATACCGGTACCTATGATACCCAGGGCAAACAAGAGATACGCCCACCTGCCGGCAAAGGGTTCGAGCGCCTTTGCCGCTTGGTCGGCAGTTTGAATATTTGTAATACCGTGCGCAAACAAGGTACCTGCGCAAACTGAAATGATAAAAAACATAATCACATTAGAGAAGAACATCCCCGTCCACACATCAGCGCGCATGTTTTTAATTTCAGCAACTGTTGCCCCTTCTCTTTCCGCTACGGTGAGCTTACCGTGCAAAATTTCTTCTTCGACTTCTTGGGACGACTGCCAGAAGAACAGGTATGGCGAAATGGTCGTCCCGAGTATCGCGCAAATAAGGAGGACTTGGTCTTTAGTAAAGTGAATGGTCGGTACTAACGTGTGATAAAAAACAGTGCGCCAGTCCAGGCCCACTAAAAAGGCAGTGGCCACGTAGGCAAAAAGCACCATGGTGAGATATTTTAAATACTGCGCATACCGCGCATAGGTTGTAAAAATTTGTAGCAAGAGGCTTATAATCGCAAACCCCACAACTATCAAACCGAACGATAGTTGAGGAAACAAAAGCTGCATAGCCTTAGACATTGCACCGAGGTCGGCACCTAGGTTAAAGGTGTTAGCCACGAACAAAAGTATGGTGCATACATAGAGCACATAGGCAGGAAACAATTTTCGTATATTTGCGGCGAGCCCTTCACCGGTCACAAGTGCAATGCGGGCGCACATCTCTTGTACGACTGCCATCAATGGAAACGAGAACAGTGAAATCCAAAGGAGCTGAAACCCGTACTGCGCGCCTGTTTGCGAATAGGTTGCAATGCCTGAAGGATCGTCGTCGGCGGCACCGGTGGTTAACCCTGGACCCAGCGTGTTTGCATATTCGCGCGCTGCCTTAAAAGGACTTTTGCTTATCATCTCTTTTTTCGCAAATTGCGAAGAGTGGATACCTTTTTCCAAAAAAACTGCAGGCGTTTTAAAAATAGCTTCGACCACTTTCGTAAATTTCATATACGTAGAGTATAAGTCATAATTGAGCCGCCGGTATAGTATTGATGTACAGCAAAAGAAAAAGCCTCGCGGCATATGCCGCGAGGCTTTTTCTTCGAGTGTGCGGTATTACGCGCGCGCTACATTGACTGCGCCTGGGCCTTTAGGGCCTTCAACGACGTCAAAAGTGACCGAGTCACCTTGTTTGAGCTCCTCGAACATAACACCCGCCAAGTCCTTGGAGTGGAAAAAGAGATCCTTTGCCTCACCATCTCGTGAGATAAATCCGAATCCTCGGTCCGTTAGCGTTTTGATTGTTCCTGTCATATATATTGTTTGTTTGCTGCATCGAAACCCGACCCTGTTTCTTAGTCTTTTAGACTCACCGAGTGTAACATGGTTTGTTGTTGAGGTCAATCAAGCTGTGCCCTAGCCAACCTGGGGATAAAAAACCATTGAAATTACCCAAAACCGCAGGGTGTTTAAGGATACTAAGCGAAGTTGAAAATCGGAAGCAAAAATATGCCCACAGCGACAAAAAAACTAAGCGCAAACATCAAAGATCGCAGTAATGGCTTATTGTATAAGTACATACCTATATATAGTAGCCGCAGCAGGATATATACGACCGCTAAAAGGTTGATGAGCCCTTGAGGAGAGTTGTGGAACTCGGCAAAAATAACGGCAATCGCAAAAAAAGGGTACGTCTCAAGGCCATTGGTGTGGGCATTACGCGCGCGCAAAGCAGCTCCGGAATAGGTGTTCTTGTTGCGTGGGTCGGCGTTATCAAACCGGTCTCTCGCAAGCCATTTTGCATATACAATGCTGCAGTATGGCAAAAGCAAAGCGACGAGGATAAGCGTGTCGGCAAAAGTAATGTGCCAACTATATCTTTGTTTTTACTTTTTTACGACCACTTTTATATTTCAAGACCTAGACGGTTGTTGATATCAGTTGCGGCAAGAGCGGCATGACCCATCGCAACACTGATTTGGTTAAGTGCGCTCGCAACATCCCCTACCGCATACAGCCCAGACACAGACGTTCGCGCATGGTCGTCTATTAGTAGCGCGCCAGTCTTATCAGACTTTGGATCAAGGCCACGTAGCATATCGGTGCGCACTTTTGAGCCAAGGGCGGAGTATATAGTGTCAAACTCAAATTTTTGGTTACCTAGTTCAATGGCGCATATTTTTTCGCCTTCTACCGTCACGGTCGAAAGAGGCTCTTCGACAATTTTTATGCCTGCCTCTTTTAGTTCTTTTCGCGCTTCATCTTTCAACTGTAGCGGCAAACCAAGCGACAGGATAGTAAGATCTTTGGTGTATCTGCGCAGTAAAAGACTTTCCTTCAAGCTTGCCTGCCCATAAAAAATAATACCAACTTTTTTATCTATGACTTCAAACCCGTCGCAAATGACACAGTGTCGAACTAGCCCACGCGCAATTGCACCCTCCACATTCGGCAGCTCGGGCTCGATGTCTACGACGCCGGTGGCAAGGATTATTGTCTTAGCTTCATATACTTTGCCCTCTGCAGTGGTAACAGCGAAGGTGTTAGCGGAACGCACTACCTCTGTTACTGTCGCAGGTACAATGTTTGCGCCATATTTTTGCGCTTGTTGTCGCATTCGTTCGACCAACTCCCGCCCTGGTATCCCGTCGGGAAAACCCGCATGGTTGTGCGACGTGGGTATCAGCATCGCGCGACTCTTACCCCCGTCGAGGACCACAAAGTCGCGCCTGTAGCGCGCTAAATAAATAGCTGCGGTCAAACCGCCCGGGCCGCCACCAATAATCACGCAATCAAGTGTCTGCGATTGAGACATTAACTGAGCTTAATCTCGAGAGCTAAAATTCGTATGAAGAAATTATTCAATTTGCAAAGAAATCTCGTCTTTTTTTGTAGTCGTAAGGAATATAACAAGACTTAGTATGGCAACTAAGAATATTGCACTCGTAACAGTAGTACCCAACCCTAAACCACCCTCATCATGTGACTGAGACAAGAGGTCGCCTATCGAAGCGCCGAGGGGGCGCGTTAAAATGTACGCGAGCCAAAAAGTCACCACTGCTGACGTTAATCGCTTTTGACTATCTTTAATCTGAGACCTTAAAGTGTAGTGAACAATTGTCACGAAAAGTAGTAAGCCGGCAAATAAGTAGACGGAGACCAAGTAGCCCATTGCGTACTTCTCGGCTGTCAGATCGCCTGCAGCAGTGCCAAGGGCGAATGTGAAGAGAATTGCGAGCCAATAAAAGGCCTCGCGCCTGGTTGTTTTGATACTGTGTATAGACAAAGTCTTCTCGACGGCATACCAAACTGCAAAAATAATTGTAAGTACAGCCACAAACACTAGTGTTGTGGTTTGCAGCGAAATGCCGAAGTTGTCAGTCAGATTGTCAGTGATAAGTGTGCCTACAACGCTAATGAGCACAACTGCGAGCCAGTACACAGACGGGAGATACTTTCGCGCTCTGAATTGAAAGAAAAGCACAATCGCAAGCAAGCCGCCCATAACCAAACTCGTGCCGGTGAGCCCAAGGTTAAGCGTTGTATTTAAAAAGTCGGCAGCTGTTTCACCGACCGTCGTACAAAGAATTTTAATAACCCAAAAATAAAGCGTAACTTCCGGTACTTTATTGAGCATCTGCCTTAGATTTTTTGTATCCATATGTGGCATATATTTAACGCTTAAATAATAATGTAATTATTTATCGAGTTTTGCGGCTGCTTCGGGAGTTGAGATGGTTTTACCCATGTGGAACAGTTTAATGATACCGAAGGCAACTATCCAGTACACGAGCATCGCGAGGAGCGTCGTCCATTCCAAAATGCTGCCGGCCACTTGGCTTACGCGAAAAACGTTTAAAAAAGGAGCCGCAAAAAGGTATGTGACCGAGTAGATAAAATGTGAAAAGCCTGCCGATGGGTTGGCGCCCAATAATTTTAAAACAAACCGAAACGCAAGCAGCACTTCAATGATGCCGAGGATATACCAAACGACTTGTGTGCCGCGGTATAAAGGTTTAGTGCTTGGCGAAGTGTATGAATCCATAAAATTTTGTCAGCTACTAGTACCAGTAGTATGCCACATTTTTGACAAATAAAAACCGTTACGCTTAGGTAAGCGTAACGGCAATAAAAACTTTATGCGGCTTTTTTTCGATTGCGGGGTTTGGTGGTCTTTTTGAGCTTACCTGATTTGAGGGATTTACTGCGCCCATTTTTTTTCTTTTCAAGGGCAGCAAACGCTGCGTCGAGCACTGCGTATTTGTCAGGCCGCAGCTCGAGCAGGATTTTAATCTCTTCACGAATCTCTTTGAGCGTGAACCACCGGTAGCTCGAAAGCTCGAGCGGATTTATCGTTATAGCAAGCGGCCCTTCATATTCAACATAGAAGAAAAAATACCGCTTCATCAAAAGTCCGCTTTTTTGCTTTACTGAAAGGACGCTTCGCGAGCCGCCATATCCTAGCACCTTAAGCTGTGACGGTTGCATCGAAAGCTCTTCCTCAAGCTCTCTGAATAATGCAGAGAGAATACCTTCACCCCGCTTGATTCCTCCTTTAACAATGCCCGGGTTCTTGGTACCTACACCAGACAGTGAAACTTTGGGTTCTATAAGGAGAAAACTTTTTTTCGTACGGTGCTTTACTATAGCGGCAACGGTGGGTCGGTGGCGTTCCTTCTTACATTTTCTCACCTTGCCATTAACACTTCGTATAAGCTTGTTGTTGGGCGGTTTTATTTTTACGGCCATTACGTAGCCTTTGGTTGCTATACAGTTCCTAAAACAAAATACGTTTATTTTTATAGTTCGTCAAGTATCTGCGTATTTTTTCTGTAAGCCCGGTACAAAAAATGCCGCCTACACAGACAACATTTCTCAAGAAAACAGTTTTACAATCAAACAATTACATCCCGGGCATCGCTAAACATTCCATTACCTCCACTGACTCACCAGGGAACATCGTAAAGTGCGGATGGCCAACGAATAATTTAGCGGCATCATCATACGACTCAGCTTGAACAACCGTCCATGCGCCTAGCTCGTTGCGAGTGTCTGCAATACCGTTGGCGTCTATTCGCTTTGTCTTGCCGAGTGGAGAGCCTTGCTCAACAATAGAGTCTTTATTGTCGGTTGCCCACTTCGTCCAAGCGGCTATGCCTACTTGTTCCTTTTCCTTTCGCTCCCCCTCTGGCAATGCCCTCCACGCGTCCATTGATGCTGTTGAGCCTAGGAAAACTGCTAAGTATTTTTTCATATATGATATAGATTAATATTTAATTAGTTACATTATATACCGCTTGGTAGTGAAGACCTTATTAGGTCCTTCATTTGCTTTCATATAAAAAACCGCCGGTTATTCCACGCGGTTTTTGTACTTTTACTCTATTTCTTTTTATCCTTCTTTGGTTTCTTTTTGTCTTTTTTATATGCTTCGTTTCCTTTTCCCATACTATGTATATTTAATGTAATAAGTCTTACATATACAATAGTACACCCAAATGCAAAAACTAAACGGAGAAAAACAGCGCCTGTACCGTGTGTAAAAGATATATAAAAGGCCCATCCTTTCGGATAGGCCATGCACTGCTTGTATATAGTGTGCAGTTCAATCAGGTTTAGGCACTCGCCATCATGTGCTGTGGGTCAGGGTTCCATTGATGCGCAGAGCCGCCAAACCGACCGTCCTGCCCATTTTCGTTCCAGGAACGATCGAGTAGTCCAGACGTATTCATGTCCCGCTGTTCGTCGGCGTTGTTCCAAGCATGCGAGAAGTTGTTGCCACAGGAATCGATTTGCTTATCGAGCCGAGGCACGAACTCGTCATACAAATTCAAACCGAGGGCATCCAGCACCTGAAGATCATTCCAGGCTAGCACAGGCGGTGCATTTCCTGGATACACGACGCCGATACTGCCAGACTCTGCCGTCTCGGGCGTCCAATCCGTCGGATCACCAAGGGAATTATTTATATCCCCGATAAAGGTTTCGCCACCATCCGAGCTAAACCGATTGATCCCCGTCGTCGTGTTCAGTGTTCGAGCTCCGGTCTCATCAAAAAGTCCGAGGTTGAACGCAGTGGGGAATCCAGTCTCCGTATATCTCACAAGAGCATGGCCAATCTCGGCAGCGGAAACGGCCTTGATATAATTGTCGGAAGATGCAGCAAATAGGTTCGAATCGTACCCAATTACGCCAGCAATACCGGTATAAGGTAACCCGAACGCCAGCATCTGTGTCGGGGTGATTAGATACCCCCCACCCAGATTTGGATCATTCTCAGGAGTCGGCGCAGAATTCAGGAAGGTCATGTCCGTAATGTCCCCCGAAGATGCGCCACGCAGATTCGCTATCAACTCATCAAGCGACACAAACTCACCAAAATTAGGGTGCGATTGGGCTGCAACGTTGGCGGGCAATGAATGGCCGTCTATCGAATCTGCGTTGAGCTCCAGGGTGATCTTGATTGGGTTGCTTACCGTTTTGACATACAGTGCGGCAGCTTCCTCCGCAAGTTGCATCATATGACCGGAAACTCCGGTACCATAGACAAAATTAATTTCCACGGCTCTTTTCCTTTAGCGTTATGATTACCTGAATCAGTCTGACCCAGGCCCACGTACCGCACCCAAAGGTGTGGTACATGGGCCTAGATCAGCTCGGCTCAACATAATGTAAGGAGTTCTGTGTACTCAGTACCCCAAGCACCTTAGCTTCTTTAAGTGCGGATATCAAGGCCTATCGGTACCGCTTCCCTCTTTGAACCCGAAAAAAGTGACGCATAAAAGCCACTAGCCTCTTTTGCTTCTGTATCGAACCATAGATGTGGGATTATTTTTTGCATATGTATAAGTTATTTTTTATGATGCACTTTTTTTATTAAAAAAATCAAAGTACCTCAGCGCGAGCTTAAGTCTAAGGTGCACCGATTTAAAAACAGAAAAACATGAGGTACTTCTAGCCTTTAGGTAAAAGAAAAAGCTCGATGTTTGGCTCGAGCTTTATAGCATCTCAGAACTTTTGATTTTTTTGATTAGCAGTCCTTGTGTACAGCGGAAGAGGAACCCCCGGCCAATGTCGATATCGTGCGTCGTGTGGTGTGGGCGCACAATCTTCGTCACTGTTTCAACCGCTTCGAAACGCTGAACCATATCTTCATAGGTGCCGGCGGTAGCATACGCCTCGATATGGTCGTACGCATTTACCTGCGAACCATCCGGTTTTTGGTCAGATAGCTCAACAAACCAGATTGGCCCAAGCCGAGTCTCGATAGGCCGCTTAAGTTTGATAATCGCGATACGGCGCATCGAAATTATCGACTGATACAAGTACGCGCTTTCTTCTTCAAACAGGGCACGCGTTTTTTCGTACGACTCTTTCGAATCACACTTGAAGCAAATATGGTCTGCTCGGACCCTGTCCATAAGCGCGTGCTTACGGACAAACGCGTCAAACAACTCAACATATGACTGCGCCCTGGTATAAAACTCCTCGATAGTTTGAGGCTGATGTGTCATGACCATATATCCTTTCCTGCTAAAACTCTTTGCTTAGACTAACAAAACTATCGGGTTAGTCGAGCTGTTATTTTTTAGTTGTTATCAAGCAAAGTTTTTCTGAATAATGTAGTCGAGTATATGGGGACCGTCCTCATATTCCTGTAGTTTTTCACTATTTCCAGGTCTCGTACAGCTCTTTCATTGCCGTTTTAATATCGAGATTAGCTCTCCCCTGCGCAAGACATACACTGCTACTCTGATCGGTAGAGAAGTCTCCTGGCTCGTGAGCACGAACCCAAACGAAATACCAAGGCATATTACCCGGTGCAGTCCACTTTTCAATGGCGACCGAGTACGTAGTGCTGGCGGTTGTAAAAGAGCGCTCCTCGCTTGAGAGGCGCGTGGCCGCTTCCAATCCTATACCGTCAGGCGGGCAGTCTATGACGAAACCGGGCGCGTCCGATTCTTTCTGCACCAGCGCGTGCAAACCTCCGGCAAATCCTTTTTCATACACGGACCCATGCCACCCCGGCGGCAAGATGAAAGAAAATCCATTAAATGAGACAGGCGTAGCTGTCATACTCTTCCACTCCTTGACAGGATGTACCGAGTTAGGTGGAATGTAGGGTCCCGGAGCCGCTTGTGGAAGCGTAGGAAACGTCGAGCAGTCAGTCGTCGTTGCTGATTGAACACAGCCAGTAAGGACGGGTTGTATGGAGTATCGCCCGAGCAGGATTTCTTTCAATGAAACCGGTATAGCAACTCTGAACCGTGGCGGCAGGTCCTCGAATACAAAGTGGCTATGGGCAAGATTCCACAGGGTGGGCGGTACGACCTCATACGCGCATATTTCTTGTAAACTTCCGGGCGCGGCTGGCTGCGAGAACTGTAAGTTACACTCTGCATTGTGCGCGATTTTTTGCTGCCGCTCAAAGGAGTACCATGCGGCCCAAACCGCAGTCGCAATGACCGGCACTAGAATAACAATTGCAAGAATGAGTATGATCTTTTTCATTTATAGATTAGAGTCATTTTACATCCCCTAGACAACGTGACTAGAGTGCGACAACCTAGCTCAACTTGGCTTGGAGTTTGGATCGAAGTTGGAACCTGTTTGAAAGACCGGGTTAGGATTTTGTTGCCAAATAGATCGGTAGCGATACCCTAAATCCTTCTGAAAATTTCATATCATTTGACCTTTCTTTCATTTCTTTTAGTACTTCTTCGGGGTCAGCCCAATACACGTCACGTACCTCATCTTCTTGGAGTTTGCCTGGTTTTCCTATACATAAAAAGATAGCCATTACATGAACACGATGTTCGTTCATGTCAGGAATTTTTTCCTCAGAGATTCCGTGGCCGATGAGTCTAATTTCAATAGCATCTATGCCAAGCTCCTCTTTGAGTTCACGTCTCGCCGCTTCAATATATACCTCACCGGGGTCGACATGCCCAGCAGAAGAATGGTCGAGTCTGCCTGTCATACGTACTTGGACTAAAATCTCACCTTCTGTATTTTCAACATAAATAACTACAATACGGTTCGGTGCTCCATTTTGGTGAGACTCGACTCGCGGCATCGTGCCAGTTACTTCGTCTTTCTCATTTACTAAAACAACAGTATCCATTCCTGAAGTATATACGAGCCGGCCGCAGGTCGCGACGCTCCCGATTTCTTAGCTCGATAGAGCTTTTGAAAGTATCTCCGAAAGCCCGAGTACTCTCGGAGTGAATTTTCGTTTTATTTCAATTGATAAATTCAGCAGTCCCTTTGGGGGCTGGAACTATTTTAGCTCTTAGGTTTCTTTTTCCTTTTTTCCGGCAATGAGTCAGCCATCGCTAGCAGAATTCTGGGGAGCTCTTGCAGTTTGGTCAGTTGGTCTTCCTCGACGACATAGTATGGCTTAGCGCCTGAATATGGCTCATTCTTCTCGCACACCTCCCTCAATTCTTCACTTGCGGGCACAATTTTCACGTATAGCTGATCATCGCATACGAGCGCAACAACTTTGCCGTCAGCATAAAGTGCGTATTCTCCAAACATCGCTCGCGTCGAAAATCGATCCAGGTGCCCAAGCTTTTCTAAAATAAATTCAATTGTTTCTTTATGAGTGGACATGGTTGGCTAGCAAAAAACGGGGACGGGCACCGTTTATGTTTTACTACTTTTCTTTGGTCTTCCCTGGGACCGAACGGTGGATAGCAAGTGGTGTGTTTGTATCATATGATCTACCCACGCTGTATCGCCAAAAGGTGCTCCTCGCAGGACTGAGCGACGCAGCTCATCAAGTATATCTTTGTTTTCAGGTTCGTTAATCCAAGAGACATATCGCTTCGGTAAGGCGACGGGTGGCGCATGTAGTACACTCCTCTGTTCCATAGACCCCTGTATACGCGTATAGGCACTTCCCCATTTCCACTCTTCGCATCGCTTCACGAGCTTTGCGCGAACTGGATTACGTTCAATATATTTAATGACGGTAAGCAGATGTTGGTCATTTTCAACGATGAATGATTTGTAGCGACCTTGATACAGTGGTCCTGTGCCGGTTGTGTGAGTATCAGCATGTACCCGCCTGGTGTGTGCATTTGTTACTTGATGCATAAACTGCCGCATATCGCCGTCATTCCGAGGAAAAAGGGTTAGATGCCAGTGATTCGGCATCAACACAAACGCAAGGATGCGTATATCGCATTCTTTTTGAGCTGCCAGTAGAATATCAATAAATAGTTGATAGTCTGCGGGTTTTGAAAAGATACGCATTCTACCCACCGCCCTATTAAGTACGTGGTAGCACGTATTACCAACATCTATTCTTGCATTGCGTGCCATACTGACTATAGTAGCAGATTAAACGGTGCCGGTCCCCGTTTTTCAAACACTTTACTTATCCCACTAAAAATAGCGGAGCTATTTTTGCTGGCCGTCTGGTACGATGTTGGAACCTTTTTGATGGAAAATAAGGATATTTAGGAGTTGAGAGATTTCGATAAGGATTTGCCGTATGACGCAAAAATTTTATCTACACTCGCTGTCCTGTCTTCTTGAAGTGTTTGAAGAAAAAACCATTTCGCCTTACCGGAAGAGAATTATATTTTTACTATAGCAAAAAGAAACTCCCCAGCGTAAATGCTGAGGAGCTATAACTAGGCACGATTTCTGCCTAGCTGGGCAATCCAGCAAGCAAGTCCAAGAAAGAACAATGCGCCAAGCGCGAGGACAGTCTGTGTGCCAAGGATTGCTTCTGTCGGAATTTGGGAACCTCGGATCAAAGAGGGTGTGGCGAAGATGAGCAAGATCATCAGGAAAGCCCCAATGACCATTACACCTCCCAACATAGCTTGTTCAAACCTGTCCGAACGTGTCGGACGATACTGTGGTGTCATTTATAACCCCCTTGCGAGCATGGTAATGTCAGCATTGACGGCAGCTGTCAATATTAAACACCACAATCCTATAAATGTCCAGCATATTGCAAGCAATACATGATGGAAGGATAAGACACGGCCATGAATTCTGCTAAACAATTCGCTTCGGTATATTTCTACTGGAGAAAGCGGTGGTCCTAATTCGAGTTGAGTAAGTCCCTTATTCCAAAGTTCGATCCATTCATGCGCTCTTCGTGTCACCAGAAGTGCCACGATACCCATAAGAAGTGCGAAGAAACTGATCACACCGATTATAGATATGCGTGCCATAAGGGGTAATTCTGTTTTCCATATAAACGGAAGTGACCCAAGTCCCGCGATATGTAATGTAGTAAAAAGCCCGACACGTTGCCATCTCAGATTCGTTTCTCCTGCTCTACTGGCAGAAGTACCGATATACTGTGCAGCCCAGGTTACACCAGCAGCATCAGTAAAAGGTTTTGGAGCATTCTCATTTGACACTTTTTTCTCCTGTTTAGGACGACTGCATTATTAATACATTAAAATAATTAAACTGTCAAATGCTGGCAAGTGAATTCTCACCCTAATTGCACCACCCTAGGAAGCCACATACTCCAGGGTATATGGCACATACACACATTGGACCGACTGAATGGTCGGTCATTGCTCGATTATTGCGAGCAGGATACAGCATCCGTACGATTGCTGAGACTCTCGGCAAAGACCACAGCGCAGTTTCAAGAATATGGTGACAATTATTAACGCTTTTCTGCGTGCTGTGTATTATTTCCTGAACATATATCAACGTTGCAATGTGCTCATTTCGACACTAATTGTTCTTTTATATGCACCAGAGGTGCATTACTGAGGGATAATTCAGCTGGGGCTCTGGTACGATGTTGGAACCTTAATAAGGACTTTGGCTAGATCAAACTGAATTACTTGTTTCCTCGAAAAGCTTTTTCTGCACCAGCAATAACGCTCTGCTCGGCACCAAAGGAATACAGGAGATTTATAATAGACATAATTTGTTTTTCTGATAGTCCTCCCTGTCTGACGTGAGAAGTAAAGTAAGTAATAAACCTCTCTCCGATTATCAAAGCTTCATCACACTCTTCTGACGTAAGCTTTTTATTTGTAAACATTTTGTGAGCCAGTGTGTCTCTGTACTTTTTGTATTTTTTTAATAAATCTAGGATTTCTAACTCTGATTCTGACCTCGCCAAAACTGTAAAATAACCCACGAGTGATCCAAGTTGAGCTCTTTCTAAATTATCACGAAACTCTTTGTCTTCAGAGAAAGTACGCACCTTTATTAAAGCAATCAGGTAAGCCTGTACCTCATTAGTCTGAATAATAAATTTTCCATATTTACTATCTAACTTAATACGTTCTTGAGCCAGAACCAACTCAACGAATTTATCTTGCACAT
>JAYVXZ010000032.1:0-2513 GCA_043784715.1 Candidatus Adlerbacteria bacterium | reverse complement strand
GTTTGAGTCAGCATCTATTAAGCCTTGGTACTGTTTGGTTGAGACGCACGTCGAAAACTTTGCAGAGTCAGCACCAAACTGACTAGCCAGCTGTGCGGAATATTCAGGAGACAGTTTTGCTTGGTTTGCAAAGTTTTCGACGTGCGTCTCAACCAAACAGTACCAAGGCTTAATAGATGCTGACTCAAACGAGGCTATAAACAATGGCGGTAATGGCACTCCTTTCACTATCGTGCTTAATACTAAAACGGGCAAAATGGCTCCTATTTCGGGCGCGCTTCCTGAGGCTCAGATACAGCGCGCAATTGAGTCAGTCAAATAGTTATTAATTTAAATTATATACAATGCCATTTGAAGGTATAACGGGCGAGCGGATGCGCAAAGCGCTGCTTGTTACTATTGTGCTGCTCGGGCTCTTTTTAGCAGTTACCACTATCTCCGGGCTACTGGGGCTTCGCTTTATTGGCACGGGTATAGTGCCAACTAATACCATTGCTGTCACGGGCCACGGCGAGATGCTTGCAGTGCCGGATGTTGCTACGTTCACATTCTCGGTCACGTCTCAAAAGCCGACCGTTACCGAAGCGCAAGCAGATGCGACCGTCAAAGCAAACGCGGTGACCGACTACCTGAAGTCCCAGAGCATAGACAAAAAGGATATCCAAACCACGGACTACTCGGTGAACCCGCAATATGACTACCAAAATGCCGTATGTCCGGCTGTAGCGCCAAGTGCTCCGGGTGCTCCTACGCAAGCAAGCTACTGTCCACCCGGAAAACAGGTGCTTCGCGGTTATCAAGTTCGTCAAACGACGACCATTAAAGTGCACAACACGGCTAAAGCGGGCGACCTCCTCGCAGGAGTGGGCTCAAAAGGTTCGACCGAAGTAAGTGGACTCAGCTTTACCTTCGACGACCCAACAGGGGTACAAAACCAAGCGCGCGACAAAGCTATTGCTGAAGCAAAAAAGAAAGCTGATACACTCGCTTCATCTCTCGGCGTTACGCTTGTTCGAGTGGTGGCGTTTAGCGAAAATGGCGGTGGAATAACCCCGCGCTCGATGGCGTACGGCGCGCAGGCAATGGATACAAAGCGTCGGCGCCCGAAATTTCGACGGGTCAAAACAAAGTCACCAACGACGTCTCAATTACGTACGAAATTCGCTAGAGTGCGGACGCCCTCGGTCCTGTCAGGGCGGGATTGACTTCCTTCAAAAACTTGACTACTATAGTGGGGTATAAAGCCCCCCAGGGCTTTTAAAATTGCCTAAATATATGATCAACTATTTCAAAGATGTTCGCTCAGAAATGAGGCACGTATCGTGGCCAACTCGCAGCCAAGCTATTGGCTACACGCTGGTAGTTATCGGTGTGTCGCTCTCAACTGCAGTCTATCTTGGTCTCTTGGACTATGTTTTCTCAGCTGCTATCCAAAAGGTAATCTAAAACACAATGGCTAAACAAGACTCAAGTGTCGGCAGGGCGTGGTATGCAATCCACACATATGCGGGTTATGAAAACGCGGTTGCTCGAAACCTGCGCCAGCGAATAGAGTCGCTTGGCCTCCAAGACAAGATTTTTAGTGTGATTGTACCGACCGAGCGTACGGTCAAGATCAAAGGTGGCCGCCGTGTCGAGGAAGAGGAGAAGGTGTTCCCGGGCTACGTACTGGTGGACATGATAGTAGACGATCAGTCGTGGTATGTCGTTCGAAACACTCCGCGCGTAACCGGGTTCGTAGGATCCGGCGTAAACCCGGTGCCGCTGGCTCAGCACGAAGTCGACACGCTCATGGGCCGTATGCATGAGGCCGAAGGGTCTATTAAACACTCTATTGACCTGTCGGTAGGTGACGCGGTCGTCATAGTTGATGGCCCATTTAAGGAGCTCGACGGCAAAGTGGGAGAAGTTGACGAGGCCCGCGGCAAGGTAAAGGTACTTGTGTCTATGTTCGGCCGCGAGACCCCGGTCGAGCTGGATTTTTTGCAAATTAAGAGAATATAAAGTAGTATCGGTCGGAAAGGGAAGTCGGGTTATTCCCGAAGGAAACGCCCTTTTGGACGCTGCAAGACACCGAGGGGACTGTCCAAAAGGACATTTCCTTCGTCCATGTCGCCAAAAATCATCATGGCAAAGAAAATCACTAAAAAAATCAAAATAATTGCTCCTGCAGGTAAGGCAACGCCGGCACCTCCTTTGGGTACCACGCTCGGTCCTGCCGGTATCAACATTGGCGAGTTCGTAAAGCGTTTTAACGACGCTACCCAGGACCGTATCGGTAACCTTGTGCCGGTTGAAATTACAATCTATGAGGACCGTTCCTATGACTTCGTTCTCAAGACGTCTCCTGCTTCAGGACTTATCATGAAGGCAATAGGCAAAGACAAAGGGTCAGGCAAGCCCAATACTGCCAAGGTAGGAACGCTCACCAAGGCACAATTGCGCGAGATAGCAGAGGTAAAGATGGTAGACCTTAACTCGAAGGATGTCGAAGGTGCCATGCAAACCATCGC
>JAYVXZ010000031.1:0-8340 GCA_043784715.1 Candidatus Adlerbacteria bacterium | reverse complement strand
TCAACGGCCATGGGCAAAGCGCACTGGTACAGATTCGACTAGTGTACCTCGATGTTGGCGACTCACCGACGCTCGTCCGACGTCTAGTGGCAAAGGGAGTCAATCAGTCCATTGACTGGAGAATCGTCGAGAAGCAGCCTCGAAACTTGTTCGAGGAAGCGCAGCGCATCGCCAGCAATTTCGACCTGACGGTTGAAAAAGTGGATGCAACTCCAAGCCCACAGTTCGTCTTCACGAATGTTATGCAGGCGATCCTTCATCACTGAGCATTTCCACTTCCCCGCAGTCGCATAACGCGACGTGCGGGTTTTTATTTTTATTGCGAGAGCGTATTCGCAGTCAGACTTTTTTCTATCAAATTTGCTATCGGGTTGCTGTTGTAAAAGGCATGCCACAGTATCAACCCAACTCCCAGCATGTAAGCTGATATAAACAAAAACGCGAGTGTTGCGTGTATATTCGTACTATAAAATTTTTGATTTTCCATACCAAACAAAACGTTCATTATGTACCGTATAACTCGACACCAGCTACTTTTTATTTTTTATAAGAGAAGCTAGTTCCGGCGTGAATGTACTTTTTTAATAGCGGCAACGATGTGTTTAACACCAAGGTGGTAGTGCTCAACGAGTTGCTTCATATCGCCCGACTGGCCGAACTGGTCACGCACGCCAATAAATTCAATAGGGGCAGGAAAATTTTCGGCGAGCACTTCGGCAATAGCACTCCCCAAGCCACCAGCGATTTGATGCTCCTCGACCGTCACGACCGCACCGGCATTTTTTGCCGCGGCAACGACGGCCTTTGTGTCGAGTGGCTTTAGGGTGTGAATGTTGATGACCGACACCGCAATATCGTCAGCTAATTCTTTTGCTGCCATGAGCGCATTGTGGAGCAGTGGACCCGTCGCAAAGATAACGACTTTCGGTTTGTCGGCAAGCCACATGAGCTGCGCTTTACCTATTTCAAAGGCCGTATCAACCGTGGTCATGGTCGGCGTCTTCTCGCGGCTAAAGCGCAAGTACACCGGAGTGCCGCTTGCCGCGGCGGCGAGCGTCGCCTTTCGTGCCTCTTGTGAGTCACACGGGGAGATGACGACCATGTTTGGTTGCACACGCATGAGCGCCAAGTCCTCTAAAGCTTGATGGGTCGCACCATCGGGGCCGACTGAGATGCCGGCGTGCATACCGGCAATTTTGACGGGGACATTATTTAAAGAGATGGTTGAGCGAATTTGCTCGTTATTTCGGCCGGGAGAAAAACTCGCATAGGACGCAATGAAAGGAATCTTGCCATAGTTTGCCATGCCGGAGGCCACAGTCGCCAGGTTTTGCTCTGCGACGCCGAGCTCAACGTACCTTTCAGGATATTTTTCTTTAAAGCCGAGCGTCCGCGTCGATTCGGCAAGGTCGGCACACAACACAACAACGTCTTTATTGGACTTACCTAATTCCAAAAGTGCCTCGCCAAACCCATCACGCGTCGGCTTCATCTCCGGCGTATCAAAAATATCTTTTGTGAGTTTTGCGCTAGGTTGCAACATTCAAATAGTATAGCACCCAAGCGTTAGTGTGCCTGACAGTATGGAACGGAACCAATGCGCAATTTGCAAGTGCCATTCCACACACCCCAATAGTAGGGACTCTTTGAACAATCGGTCTCTTGAGAAAATTGCATGCAGTAGCTCGTCCCGTCGGAGTTGTAGTAATACAACTGCTCAGGAGAAGCAATGTTCACCGCATCAATAGGCTCATTAGTAAAATAGGTCGGTGTTAGCCCCGCTACCCACGACACGCCGCCCGTGCTATTGACCCAGTTACCGGCGGTGTTTGGATATCCTCCTGCAGTGGTATTGTAGCCTTCGAGCGCGATTAAAAACGATTGCATATCCGACACCCGCTTAGCGTCGCGCGCCTTGACTCGTGCCGCAGTCAAACTCACTAAGACAATAGAGGCTAAGAGTCCAATGATAGCTATCACCACGAGTAACTCAATAAGGGTAAATCCTTTCGGTGCTTTTCGCATATTAGTTTGGCGCTACGGGTGGACTGATGTGTCGCTGCATCGTCTGAGTATACTGCTCTTCTCGTTCGGGAGTGACCGTACTTTTAAGCGTTGGCGATAATTTGGAATGTAACACCCATCCAGATATGAATGCAGCACTAAGCGAAATACCGCAAAACAGTACATTTAACTGTATATGCTGGGTCAAAATATGGTGACGTACTAAAAAACTTTTAGGTTTTTTCTCCTTACGCTTTGCGTCTGCAATAAATCCGGCATAGGGGTCGGGCGCCGGTTCGCTTTGCGCACGACGCCGACGCATTTCTTCTAAAAATTCCCTAGTAGAGGGATCTGTAGAAGATGTAGGTGGGTTAGATTCTTTTTCTTCCATATTGCTCTATGGTACTACTGATTTTTATCAAAATACACCCGTGTGCAAAGAGTATCACCAACCGGCTGCGCCTGGCGTATAAAACGCGAAGTCTGGCTCACTCGTATACGCCGGACGGAGTTTTGGATTATTGCTTGTGATAAAAGTTTCGACCATGCCGTAGGAAAGCAACATGTAGTCGGTACCGTTTGAATTGTACAGATACCCATTGCCCGTAGCGCACATGCCGTTTGGGTCGACCGGTAGTATCGACATATACGCCGGTGCCAAATTTGGCACATAGCCCGACGCGCCACTGAGCGCGTGAGACCCAAAGCTCCCGCACGCTCCCCACCATTGGTTACCGGTTGAAGGGTAGATACCATTGTTGGCCGTTGCATATAACTCGAGCGCATTTCGCATCTGCTCCAAAGAAGCCAAACGCAAGTAACCCGATAATGGCAATGACCACAAGGAGTTCTATAAGAGTGAAGCCGCGGGTCTGCATATATATTATAAATATTTATGGAGTGGGTATCGTTTTCGTATGATTCATACGATCTATTAATATCTTTTGCTGTTCGGGAGTGAGCGTACTTTTTGATGAACCGCCAGTGAATACCTTCACCAAGATATAGCCCGATGATAGGACGACCACGAGCAATAGAGCAATGAGCACGAAATTTGCTTGCGACTCGCTTTTGACTATATTGCGTCCCAAAAGAAAACCCGTGAGTCCCCTTTGACTGCTTCGTCGTTCCATAAATTTTGGCTTTTTTTCCTTACGCTTTGCGTCTGCAATAAATCCGACATACGGGTCTGGTGCAGGTTGACTCAGAGCGCGGCGGCGCTGCATTTCTTCTAGAAATATTTTTGACTTTATTTCCTCAGGAGTCTCAGGTGTGGTTGGTTCGTTCTCTTGCATACTGTTTTAAACGATTTTATCCGAGTTTTGCCTTTATATGTATCATATCATTTATGAATAGCCTAGAACATACAGAAAACCTAGCAAAGACCAGAGTAATAGGAATAACTTTGGAAGAAGATAGCGATTAGCGTAAAAGTACCTCGACGATATAGTGTCTCCTGCCGTATCTTCTGATTGTTTTACCGATTTAAAAGCTTGAACAAAACCAATAGGCTGAAGAATCACCGCTGCGATTACTCCCATGAGTGAGTAGTACCAAAATACATGCAGTGACTGCTTAATTCCATAATGAAAATATAAACCAATTAAAAATATATTACCAATACACGCGCTTATCGAAAGAAAATACAAAATTCTAGTAAAAGTCTTCATCTCGCGTACTTAGTCGTAGTGGGGGCGCTCAACAGTCCCCTTGAGCGAACGAAGTTCTTTGAGGAAAACTTTGGCTTGTTTGTCGGCAGGAATTTTGTCTGTGGGGCCATGGCCCGGAGGGATACCGTGCCAGCGATAGTCGAATTCGATCTCTTTAACGCCTTTACCGGGGATCGTGTGCGCGAGTATGACCGTCGGCTTTTCAAAAATTGCCTCGGCCTCTTCGCAGGCGTCAATGAACTGGGAAATATTATGGCCGTCTACTTCAAGCACATGCCAGCCGAACGACTCCCATTTCTGTCGCAAAGGTTCAAGCGGCATCACGTCTTCAGTCATGCCGTTGATTTGTATATTGTTGCGGTCAATAATAGCAGTCAGATTGTTGAGTTTCTGATTGCCGGCAAACATCATAGACTCCCACACGTTGCCCGCGTCATGCTCGCCGTCAGACATGGCACAGTAGACTCTAAATTTTTTCTTATCCATGCGGGCAGCGAGCGCAATGCCCGCCGCTTGGCCGAGCCCGCTGCCCAAGGGGCCTGATGTTGTTTCAAGCCCCGGTAGGCGCAATCGCTCGGGGTGTCCTTGGAGGCGCGAGCCAAACTTGCGAAGCGTCAGACATTCTTCGACCGGGAAATATCCTGCATGTGCCATCGCAGCGTAACGCACCGGCACAATATGACCGTTTGAAAGTATGAGTCGGTCGCGCTTTTCCCAATTCGGGTTTTTGGGGTCGTGGTTGAGCACGTTAAAGTAAAGCGCTGCAAAAATGTCGGCCATGCCTAATGGCCCCGCAGTGTGGCCAGAGCCTGCGGTCACGAGCATCTCTATTATTGTTTCGCGTATAGCGGTCGCGCGAGCCTCAAGTTGCGTTAGTTTTTTATCAGATATACTCATACGTACTGACTAGTATATCGCACACTTACGGGTTGCACACGCCATGGGTGATGGCAAAAGCATAGTCGTCTCCCACGCCCGCTATAACCACGTCCGGGGCCGACGGGACCGCAAAACCCTCCCATATTCCGTTTAGGCCGGAAGAGTAGAAGACATCAAAACGACAATCCGAGTTACCAAACTCCAGTTCATTCTCGTCAAAAATGTAAGGATTTCCCCAGGGATCTATGGGGACTGAGGAAAAACCGAGTAATTGCCAGCTTGTAGCGTTAACGCTCAAAGCGGCTGCTTGAGAATTAACGGTTGCCGTAGTATTGAAGCTGCATGCGGTGCATCCGTTGCTGGTGAGTTGCAAGAGCGTTCCTGTTCGTATGGTAGAAATTTTTGTTTCAAACGTATGCATGTCGCCTTGCAGCTTCGCGGTTCTTGCTTTTGCACGTGCACTGGTAAGTGACGCCATAATAATTGCGGCCAGCAGCGCGATTATTGCTATCACCACCAGAAGCTCCATAAGGGTAAAACCTTTTAAACCGACAGACCGTCTGGATTTTTTACTATTCATATATATCATCGGTTTGCCGCACGTACCATGTCGGCATATGCGCGCGCTGGGTTATCACTGCTAAAAATTGCCGAGCCCACTATCAACCGACTGGCCCCAGCCCTTACCATAGCGCCTACTCGTTCAATTGAGACTCCGCCGTCCACTTGTATTGCCACTTCGGGATACAACTCATGCAAATCTTTTATAACACTGAGGGCTCTCTCGTCGAACAATTGACCTTGGAACCCAATCTTACTTATCCCCATCACTTGCAGGTAGTCGAACTGCGTTTGGAATGGCTCAAGTTGCGCCACGTCTGCATCTACCGGGACAGCGATGCCGACCTCACCATTAAAAACACCTTCGTCGCGTAGCTCCTGAATTTTTTCCAACGCTTGCAGAGCACTCTCACTGCCACCGTGTACCACTAAACGTGCAGCACCGGCTCGGACAAACCTCTCCACCTCTGCTGCCGGGTCGGACACTATAAGGTCGAACTCAAACTCGATGGTATCCCAAAAAGGCATGCCTTCGTCGCCGGAAATAATATGTTCGAAACTTTGGTCCCCTTTAAAGGGCCAGGTTTTGTTGGGTGCATATGTGCCGTCAACAACGTCAACTTGTACTACTGGTGACACGCCACTCATGAGCGACAAGAGTGCGCGCAAATCTTCAAATGACTTGGGTAAGATAGCGGGTAGTATTTCGACCTTTGTGCGTGTATCAATCATATTAGGCGCCGTTTCGAATATAAAACTGATAGGTGTATGCCGCGTCTGCAGGGCCATTCCACGTACCTGTTTGCGTACATCCGGAAGAACCTTGAATCTCTTTTACTCCTCCGATAAAATAAGTTGCTCCATCACTCCAATATGCATAAAACTGCGCACCGCCGCATCCGCTCCCTGTATACGTGTTTGTGCCGGGGTCATATGGAATAGTTCGCATTTTTCCAGCAAGTATAAGTTTTCCAAGCGGATTACAGCCAAGATCAGCTGTTACGTTATTTATCCAACATCCCCTGTCACTTCCCGCCCCTCCTGCAGGATACGTACCATTTTCAGCATAATATAATTCAAGAGCGCGCTGTATTTGCTGCAGATCCGTCATACGCCGTGCATCACGTGCCTTCACCTTCGCACTGCTCAACGACACGAGGATTATCGCTGAAAGCACACCGATGATAGCTATCACCACCAAAAGTTCCATGAGAGTAAACCCTTTATTGTAATTTTTATTTCTCATGTGCATCTAGCTTCTCTATCCGACGCTGGTGGCGCTCGCCATGACTAAAGTCGGTCGCGAGCCAGATTGAGACAGCCTCTTTCGCCTCTTTTATAGACAAGAATTTTGCCCCGAGCGACAGGATGTTCGCGTTGTTGTGTTCGCGCGAAAGCCGCAAGATCTCTTCAGGCCCTCCGTAGTAGACTGCGGCTCGCGCGCCCCGGACTCGGTTGCAAGCTATAGCCTCGCCCTGACCGGAGAAGCCTATGACTATTCCAAAAAGCTTGGTATCCCCTGCTACTTTTTTTGCAAGCGGGATGCAGAAGTCGGGATAGTCATCGCCTGCCGTCAGTTCATGCGGGCCCATGTCTTCAACTTCGTGACCTTCGCCTGCCAGGTACGCCGCAAGAGTTGCTTTTAAATCAAACCCTGCGTGATCGGACGCTATCGCTAATTTCATACTACTTAGTATATACGATAGAGTTCGGCTGATAAAACAAAAACTCGGGACTCACTCGGTTTTTGTTTTGATTATAGCCCATCACCTCGCGCAGTCTCAGTAATGTGCGTAGTCACACCCCAGCGAAGCCTCTCACTATAAAGTGCCGGTATAGCTGCCATTGAAGCAGGGCGATAGACTATAATTTATCCAATTCTAAAATCCGTGCGATTTTTGAGGGTCGCTTCGAAAAATCGTTTTTGAACCTTTTTATTTTAGCACGCTACATTTGCGGCAATTTTCATACTGTGGAAAACAAAATCCCGAGCTTTTGGCCCGGGATTTTAGGACGGTAAGTTTATTCAGATTTTATAAATGAGGCCAACCGCACCACGTGCTCAACGAGCGCATGCGTGTATCCCATTTCGTTGTCGTACCACGCAAGCACTTTGACCAAGTTGCCGCCAATGACGCGGGTCAGCGCTAAGTCAGCTATCGAGGCGTACTTCGAGCCGACTATGTCGCTTGATACGAGTGGCTCTTCGGTGACTGAAAAGACCGGCTTCCAGCGGTCGTCTGCGGCGGCCGACTTAAGCACGTCGTTGACCTCCTGTACGCTCGTATCCCGTTTTGAGATAAAGGTTACGTCGACTATTGAGCCTGCGATGATAGGAACTCTGAGTGATATACCGTCAAATTTGCCGGCAAGGTCGGGGATTGCCTTGGTCACTGCAATGGCTGCACCAGTCGAAGAAGGGACGATGTTGTGGGCACCAGCGCGACCTTCGCGGTAGTCTTCTTTTCCTTTTGCTTTTTTTGCCGGGCCGTCAACTAAACTTTGCGACGCTGTGTAGCCGTGCGTTGTGTTGAGCACCGCTTTTTCAATACCAATTGCTTCATGCAAAATTTGTATCAGAGGACTTGCGCCGTTTGTCGTGCATGAAGCGTTCGAAGAAATCTCGACTTCCCGAAATCGGTCATCGTTGATGCCCACAAGGATGGTTGCGCCCGCTATGCCTTCCGGCGGTTCGTCTTTAACAGGTGCAGTAATAACAACACGTTTTGCACCAGAGTCAAGGTGTACCTTTGCTTTTTCAAAACTTGTAAACAGCCCCGTGGACTCCACCACAAGGTCGATTTCGAGTTCTTTCCATGGCAGTTTGGTCGGGTCGGCTTCCGAGATGTGTTTGATGGTCTTGCCGTCCACAATGAGCGCGTGGTCCCCCACTTCGACCGTAAACGGCGGCGGCCCATAAACGCTGTCATACTTTAACAGGTATGCGAACTGCTCGGTTTCGCCCAAGTCGTTGATGGCGACTATTTCTAACTCAGGCCGTTCGTGTGCGACTCGTAAAAAGGCGCGACCGATGCGGCCGAATCCGTTAATTGCTATTCGTGTTTTCGTCATATGCCCCAAAGTATACCACCACCAGTATTACTCAGTAACCAAAAAAATAACACACTCTGACTACGTTACTTTTTTATTTGACAAAACAAAAAACCCAAGGTCTCCCCCGGGCTTTGTCTCCTGTATTTTCTCTAGCGACGCGCCCCCACCGCCG
>JAYVXZ010000030.1:0-2519 GCA_043784715.1 Candidatus Adlerbacteria bacterium | reverse complement strand
AGTTTTTGTCTTCGGTTACACCGCTTAGGACAAGCACCGGCGTCTCGATACGAACATCCTTACACGCCGTCACATCTATCACACTCATATTCATACTTATTCTTCCTACAATAGGACACACTACGCCGCCAATCTGCATACAGCCAATATTACTAAGCCGACGGTCCATACCTTCAAAGTAACCGACAGGCACGGTTGCAATCTTCAACGGTTTGTCTGCGGTAAACGTACGGTTATACCCGACCGATTCCCCAACGGATAATTCTTTAACCAGCGTTACTATGCTGTGGATAGAAAGCACCGGCTGGAGCGGCATTGCTCGAGACGGTATACGCTCGAACCCGTACAAACCGGCTCCAAGCCGCACCATGTTCGAATCGATATGCGGTGTGTACGCCGAACCGGCACTCGCGGCAATGTGCCAAAAGCGAATAGTGAACGCCTCCTTCCACACAGGTATAAGGCTATTCCACAATTCAATTTGAGTGCCAGTAAATACTGCATCGTCATCGGCTGAAGCGAAGTGCGAGCATATGCCTTCGACAACAAGGTTACTCTTTTTTAAAATTTCGATTGCCAAAACAATTTCGCTGGGAAGGAGTCCTTGGCGCCGCATGCCAGTGTCTAACTTAATATGCACCGTGGCTTTTGAGTTCGTGTGTATCAGACGAGTAATATGCTCCACACTCGTGAGCACGAACGAAACATTTTTTACTTTGTTAGCTGCAATACTCTCTGCAGGCACATAGCCTACAACAAGGATAGGCGCTGTGCTGCCGGCATGGCGCAGCATTTTTGCCTCATAGTAGGAATCGACAACAAAAAATGGCGGTCGTTCCTTCTCCAGCACGTGCGCAACTTGCAGTAGCCCATGGCCGTAGGCATTACTTTTGAGTACCGGCGCTACCGGCAAAGCGTATGCTTCTTTAAACGCGGTGTAGTTGTCTAGTAAGGCTTCGCGGGAAATTCGAACTTCGATAAGCGTCGGAGTTGATTTGGTATGTCGGAGGTACCGAAAAAGCGCGTGCATGACTATATCATGACGCACGCGTTGACGGCTGGCAAATAGGCAAAAACAATACTACCTGGGCAAGAGTGGTGGCAGCAGCACTTGGTCTATTAAGTAGATAGTGCCGTTTGAGGTAGTGTATTTCTCTAAGGCAACCGAGCTGTTGACCCGCGCACTCTTGTCGCCCTGCCGAACACTAAAGTTGAGCATATCTTTTGAAAGCGCTTGGATGGTGCCCGACTGCTGGATATTCACGTCGATGTTCTTGCCTGACACTACGTGATACTGAGCGAGCCGCTTCTTGTCGGCACTCGAAAGGTTGGTCGGCACGCGCGAGAAGGTGTCATTGATAGGCACAAAGAGCGTGTACGGACCCTTGCCGCTTAGCTGAGACGCTACACCCGTACTTGAAAGCAATGCCGCGAATTTAGACCCGCCCAAAATACTGCCGAGCACCGACACAATAGTGCCTGACTTCCCTTGTTCTTTGACTGCCGGAGTTGCAGGAATAGTATTGCTCACCGGCGTGGCGGTCGTTGACGCGGTGCCGTTTTGCGCTTGCAGAGCTAATTGTGCCTGCTTGCCGGTGTACATCATCCACGCGAACAGGCCTACCGCCACTACAACCACCAACCCCACCCAGACCCATACGTTTGTTTTCATCAAAAATTGTCTACTTAATAATACCTTCAATAGTACTACACAAAAATATCTTACTTTTTCGAACGAGCTGGGTCGGAAAGCACATAGCCCAACACATCAAAGTCTGGGTCCCAAAACTCTATGAGCTCATACTCACCCCTATTTTGCAGTCGAAGATTGTTTGACTTAGATGCTAAAAACTTTTCTTTAAACGCCACATAATTTTCGATATCGTAGTCGTTTGAACCGACGTGACTGTGGTACGGGTCGGGTTTGCGGATTCGCAGGTGAGTAATAGTATTCTTCCCAGCTACAATTCGCTCGTGCAAAACAACGCGAGGCCCAAGAACTTCGCCGACATATTCGCCCATCGTCGATTGAATCTCTTTTAATTTCTCAAACTCGTCAAAATTATGCGCAAAAATCGTGAGCGACGAAATTGGTGCCGACTCGCCGGTAATCTTTTGATACAACTCTGTCGAAGCTCGGCTCACATATAAAATCGCCTCGAGTAACTTCTCCTTGTTTTCAATAGGGCTGTATCTATAGAGTTGCATAGTACTTATTCTACCTCTAAATTCCGAACTGAGTGGGCGCGGGGAGACTCGAACTCCCAACCCTTACGGGATACGCTTCTGAGACGTACGCGTATACCAGATTCCGCCACGCGCCCACTCAAGCCAGAACATGTGGCCGTGATTTCTACACTACACCAAAACGGCCCTTTCTAAAACGAGTTATTCTATTACTTAGGATGAGCAGTAGCAATTTCTTTCCTTTCCTAAAAACTGTGGTAGTCTGCCCGCATGAATATTTTGTTAAGAAGTGCGGTGGGCCTACTATTTATAGGTGCGTTTGGATTCGGTTT